>JBAWVO010000028.1:0-37009 GCA_037147235.1 Planctomycetota bacterium
CACGGAGTGTGCCTGCTACTTTTCTTGCGACAGTTATTTCTGCGCCGGTCCTAACCCCTTCAGCAACAGAAACTACTTCTCGTCTCTCGACATTCCAGGGAGCCTCTCGGCAATCGACCTATCCTTGCCAAGTTCATGGAGGTCGTGGTATCCGGCGGGTTGTACGGCCGGATCGTGGTTGGATGCGGCCGCGGCTGCATCCGCCTTAGTGGCCAGGGAACTCAAATCCAGTGAACCTATGTCGTAGGTCCCGCGACGAGGTGGCTTCACGGTTGCGGTGGACTCTGGTCGGAGGGGGTCTTGTGGTGCGGACGGCCGCTGCGACGGAGTCTTGCCCGATGGCTGCGGGGCGGGCAATACTTCCGGACCCATATCCGACGGCTGCTTCGGCGTACCCGGGGTCGAAGCCGGAGCATCCGTCGGTATTTCTTCAGAATTAAAGACTTGCCCGGTGAACTGCGGATTCGGCCCGCGGCTGAAGGCTTTCGGAGAGGTAAAACCGTAGTCGAGATACAAGGCGGCCGAGCGCGAGCGGGCACGGCGGCGTGCGTCGAAGTAGGCCTTTGCCGGCCAGGGGCCTTCCGTCAGGTAAACACCGTTGTACTCCAACAGCGACCCTTTGCGGAAGTGAACCTGCGAGATCGACTTCGCATAGTTGGTCACCGAGCGGAAATAATCGCTTTCGGCCTGTGCCAGGGTACGCTGGGCGTTCAATAGGACATCGATGAGGATCTGCCCATTCTGATAGGCGGCCTGCACGGCCTCCACATTCCGCTGGGCGGCCAGTCGGCGGTTGAAGTTGGTCGCCGTCAGGACCAGGTTCGCTTCCATGTCGCGAATGGCATAAGCCACCTGATGGGAAACTTCCAGCTCGGTCTCGCGCAGCTTGGCCCGATCGCGTGCCACGGCCAGTTCGGCATTCGTGACGCCGTCCTTCTGTTTGCGGAATCCGATCGGTATCTGGGCCGATACGCCAAGGTGCCAGTCCTGGAAGCGGCCGCTTGCCAAGTTGTCGAATGCCCCGCCGGTGATATCGCTGTTGCCTTGATCGATGAGCTTATCGCCCAAGCCGAGCCAGCGATAGCGGGCGTCTAAATCGACGCGGGGAAGCAGGTAGTTCTTGGCTGCAATCAATTCCAGTTCCCGTTGCTTGACCCGCCAGCGCGATTCGCGAATTTCCACCGAACGCGCCATGGCCTCGCTCTGCACCTGCGACCAATCGAAGCTGATCTTGGCCGCCGTCGGATCGTCGGTTGGGCGGATCAACCGCCCGTCGGTCGCGGCAATGCCCATCATGTAACGGAGCTTGCTCTCGGTCTGATACAACTGCGAAAGAGCCTGTTCGGCCGTGCTGCGGAAAAGGAAATACTGCTCTCGTGCCTGAGCCTCGGATGCCGCCTCGCCATTTTTGGCTCCCGCGATGTATAAGGCATAGACCTTCTGCCACGTCTGCAAGGCACTATCGCGGCCTTGCACGGCCGTGTCGAGGTTGCGATAGGCGAAGTAAAGTTCCCAGTAGGCTATTTCCACATCTGAAACCAGGTTTCGCACGCCCGCTTCAAACGTGGCCAGGGCAATGTCCGTATTAACCCGGGCGATGAGTACGCCTTGGTTGAAGCCCGGGATTGCTCCGGGACCGGCGATGCGGTTGAATTCGACGCCGTAACCCTGTAATAATGGCCGGCGGATTTCCATCTGGAACGAGGTTTGCCAATCGGACGGGAACCGTCGCGTGCCGTTGTCGCGCTCCAGGTCATAGGATGTCGAGTTGCTTACTGAAAGCACCGTACCATCGGCCGTGGTCTTGCTCAGCGCGGTCTGGAATTGGGCCAGGTCTTGCGACAGTTCCTGCGGCAAGGTGCTGCCGAATGCTGGGTTTACGTTGCGCGGCTCGTGATTGCGCTCCCAGAAGAGGTCTGTGTTCCACTGGGGATCAAACAGCGATAGGCCGGCATTGATGCCGAAACGCGGATCGGTTTCCACGATCGCCGGATCGTAGATTGTGGGTGCCGCCATCGGATTTGCGGTCAGGAATGTCGGCGGGCCTTGGACCTGCCCTCCGATTGACCGCATCACCTTGGCGTTTTGCAGGGCGTAACGAATGGTATTTTCCAGGCTCAGATCCCAATGATCCTTGGGGGCCGGTCTTGCTATCGAAAACGGCCGGATCGTCCCTTCGACCTCGCTGAAGGGAGGCTCGGGTACGTTGGCACTGTCGATCGTCTGCGACATTCCAATATAATGCGAGAGGTCACCGTTGTTGCGGAGATACAGAGGCTGTTGCGGCGCGCAACCGGTGAGGATTGCGGCGACGCACAGCAAGACCACGGCAAGTTTCGGGGGTTGGCAACACATAAAAGGTCGCGTTCCTCGAATACGGGACGCCACGAAGGAAGACCGAGTCTCCCCACAGCAGCACGAGTTGTATCTGCGCTCTTGGCCGACCACCGCTCTCGGCAGGCGCATTACATGCACGCTGCCGAAACCAACTAACCGGCAAAGTTGTTATCGACAGCCTAGTCACTAAACTTGCGATGTTCTTCTTTATCGGCAATGCAACCGCAAATTGCCTAGCCATTGCAAGCCACCGAAAATGCCACGCAATCCACTATTATGGGTGGTTTTATTCAGTTAGCCACAGGGGACACAGAGTTCACAGAGGGCCAGCCAGCCCGGTAGCTACGGACTCGGTCTCTTTCTGGCAAATAATCACCGCATCGCGGGCCAGAACACCGGCCAGGAGAGGCGATGGGATGCCGGACTGCACTGCCTGAACGACTTCCGTCAACTCGTTCTCGAAAGGCGTGATGGCATCGCCGCCGCTTAACTCGGGACGCAGCACTTGGCCATCGTGCATGAGCACGGTCACGGGCATGGCCAGCACCGGTTGGCCGTCGATGACGGCAAAGTCGTAGATCAGCGTCGCCTTTTCCAGATAGATCTCATAGCCATGCGTGAAGGGCCGGCCTTGCTGGGCAATCACGCCGCTGGCCGCGGTGACAATTAGCTCCGGATCCTCAAAACGGAACTGGGCGTGGAACCGATCGACGACTTCGCCCCGCATAGTACCGACACACTGCACCGTCCGTGGCATTCCGCAGGTGAGTCGAATGAAGTGGGCGTCGTGTACGTGCAGATCGAGCATTGGGCCGCCGATCACGGCGGGGTCGTAGAATCGCGGCATCCACAAGGGATCGGAGATCATCCGCTTGAAGTGACCGCCCAGGATCCGGCCATACTTGCCGCTGGTCATGGCGTCGTAGGCGAAGCGGTACTCGGGGAAGAACGGAAGTACATGGCCAATCATCAACATGCGGCCCGCTTGGTCGGCCGCTTCAACCATGGCAATCCCATCGGCTGGCTTCAGAGCGATCGGCTTCTCGCAAAGCACGTGCTTGCCGGCCGCCAGGGCCTTAATCGTGGCGGGAGCGTGCCCGGCGGTAGGCAAGCAAATATCGACCAAGTCCAGCTTGGGGTCTGCCAGCATCGCGTCGAGATCGGCATATTGAGCCACGCTGGAGAGATCCATCTGCTCGCCGGGCGGGCCAAAATTCCCCTTGATCGTCCGCCAGTCACCCCTGCGGCGCACCGGATCCAGCTCGCAGATGGCATGGACCTTCACGCCGCGCATGCGCTGGTAGGCCAAGTAATGGATCATGCCCATGAAACCGATCCCGACAATTCCGACATTCAACATTTACTTAACTCCTTGATATATCGTTGTTTATGTATTTCCATGTTTTCCATGCTTTCCGCCGTTTTGGCCTGTTTCCCCACGTTTTCCATAAATTCTTTGTGCAATTCTTTGTGCTTGCGGACGGGAAGAAAGGGATTTCATGGAACTGTTAAATAAGGGTTCAGGTGGGTGGCAGGGTCATGCCAAACTTGCCAGAAGAAAAGGGGTCGGGGTGCGCCGGTCAAAACCGGCAAGGAGTAACGGATGAAAGAGCCGTACGGGAAAGGGCTAGCCCTTTTTCTACGCCCCTCCATTGGATACTCAGCCGCCCTGGCTCCTACTATTACCACCCGTCTATCTCCAAGGGCGGGTGTATGGCTACCCCGGTATAAAAACAAATCCCCTTATGCACCGGAGTTGGGGGGGGAGATTAAGAAGCACTCCGCGCCTACCCTACGGCTTCCCCGGCTTCTTCCCCAATTCATCGCGCAAATACTTCACCGCCATCTCCAACTGCCGATCGACAAACGGCTTCTTCTCGGCTGCGGGCTTGGGTTCCGTTTCCGTGGATCGCCTGTCTGCGTCAGGCTTCGTGAATCCGGTACGCCGGGCGAGCGGCTCATCCTTTACGACAGGCCCAAGGGAAGCGGGCAATTCCGCGGGCGCGACGGCCGGCTTGTCGCGCACGCGGCCGGATGTGGCGGGCGCCGACTTCTCGCCGGTCGCGTGGGCGAGGATGATGTCGCGATTGCGGCGATCGACCAGCAGTTCGTGGGTTTCGCGCTCATTCAGGCCCAATTCGTATCCCAAGTCAGGCATGACGCCCCATTCGTCTTTATCCTTGGAATTCGGGAAGCGGTGAATATTTTTGCCGCTGGGCCGCTTATAGGCGGCCGTGGTCAGTTTCAATGCGCTGCGGCCGTTCTCCAGTTCGATGATATTCTGCACGCTGCCTTTACCCCAAGTCCGCTCCCCCATGACCACGGTCCGCTTGTGGTCCTGAAGACAAGCCGACACGATTTCGCTTGCGCTGGCACTGTAGTGGTTCACGAGGATTACCATGGGAATGCCTTCAAAAATTGCGATGCCGTGGGCATCCCAGACGCGCTCCGGCGTGTTGCGCCCCTTGGTGCTGACGATCCGGCCGTCGGAGATGAAGAGGTTACTGACCTCGATCGCCGCACGAAGCAACCCACCCGGATTGAATCGCAAGTCGAGGACCAGTCCGTGTACTTTGTGTCGTTTAAGCTCTTCCAGAGCGGTACGTAGCTCCTTGGCGGTTTCCTGGCTGAAGGCACTGATGCGGATAAAGCCGATCAGACTCTTTTCGTCGTACATGAACTCCCAGTGGTCGTCGGCCTTGCGGCGATCCCCCAGCACGGTTTCCACATGGACGCGCTCGCGTGTGAGTGTGAATTTCTCGCGATTGGTCTTGCCCGCATGAACGACGATAATCGAAACTTTGGTGCCTTCGGCCCCTTTCATCCAGCGAATCGCGTCGTCGGGCAGGATTCCTTCGGTGTTCTTGCCCTCGATCTCGACGATCCGATCACCGGCCTGGACGCCCGCTCGATAGGCTGGCGTGCCATAGATGGGGCTGAGGACTTTCAGGTCACCGTCCTCGATCGAAACATGGATGCCGATTCCGCCGAATTCGTTGTCCACGGAGCTACGGAACTGAGCCAACTCCTCCGGGCCAATGTAAGATGAGTAAGGATCGAGCTTGTTGATCACGCCGCGGATCGCAGCTTCGATCAGCTCGCGGCGATCAACCTCTTTCACATAGTTCCGATCGACCTGATCGACTGTGTCGGCCAGCAACTTATAAAGTTCGTAGTAGTCCTCTTTGGGGTGTAGGGACTTTTTTCCCGCATTTTCCGCGGCTTTGGCCGTTTCCTTTGCCGCGGAAAACCCCGGCATGGTAAACGGCACGAAGAACACTAACACCAAGAGCAGAAACGACTTAGGATATTTCATTGAAGTGGGTATTCAGTTGACTCAAGTTGTGGCCGCTTCAGCGGTCTTCTCCGCGAAACAATATTAAACCCACTCTTCGGAGTGGATTCACTGCGACGCACATGTTTCCTCCGATCCGCCCTCTGCCTCGCCGCTTTCAGCGGCGAGGCAGAGGGCGGATCGGAATCGTTTGGGATTGCCCGCCGGATCTCGGACTCGTCCTAAAGGACGGGCCTAATACCGCTTCGCGGATAAGGGTCGTAAACGACCCTCACATGATCGACCACCTCCTGCCACGGAATGTGGGTAAGGATGCCCTACACCTACCAAATTTACCGATCACTAGAGGTTCTCCCCCCTAAACTATACCTGGGATTGCCTTTTTGAGCAAGGAAAGATAGGATGATTACCAAGTGATGGATTTTCACGTTGACCTAAATATGTTCCGTGGCCCGCTGGACTTGCTCCTCTACTTGGTGCGCAAGCACGAGGTGGAAATTGTCGATATTCCAATCTCGCTGATCACGGACCAATACCTGGAATACATGACGGTATTGGAACAACTCGACGTAGGCGCGGTCGGCGACTTTTTGGCCATGGCCAGCCTGCTCATCGAGCTTAAGTCGCAGCAGGTTCTGCCCCGTGCCGATGAGGTCGAGGAAGAACTGGAAGACCCCCGGCAGGAGCTGGTGCGGCGGCTTCTGGAATACAAGCAGTATCGCGACGCCGCCAGTATTCTCGATGAGCGCAGCCGATCGTGGCAGCAGCACTATCCGCGGGTGGCCAGCGATCTTCCGCCGCGGCAGCGAAATCTGGCCGACGAGCCGATCCAGGAGGTGGAACTCTGGGATCTCGTGAGCGCATTCGGCCGGATCATTCGCGAAAATGTCGCGGCCAAGCCCTCGAGCATTATCTACGATGACACGCCGATCCATGTCCACATGTCGCGGATCCTCGCCCAGTTGAATGAGCGCGGCCGATTGGCGCTCAGCGAGCTTTTCGACGTCCGCTTGTACAAATCAGTCCTGATCGGTATGTTCTTAGCCATCCTGGAACTTGTGCGGCACCACCGCGTTCGGGCGGAACAGAACGACCTCTTCGGCGAAATCTGGATACTGCCCGGCCCCGACACGACGGAGCCTTTGGACCCGTCGCAAATCGACAACTACGAGCATCCTGCCAATGGTTAATAACCTGCCCGTGAAAACGCTTGCCCACAAGAACCTGACGATTGAGGGTTATTCGAGGGCTGCCGTGCAAACGTATTGGCGCATCCCTGAGTTTAATCTTGGCTTCGATCTCGGTGCCCAGCCTTGGGCGTTCATGGGCACGCCGACATGGTTTGTCTCGCACTCGCATCTGGACCATATCGTCGGCTTGCCGGTCTATGTTGCCCGGCGGCGGATGATGAAGATGACCCCGCCGGTGATTTACCTGCCCGAGGCCGCAATCGATCCCGTGCAGAAAATCCTGAGGCTCTACAGCAAGCTCGATCGGGGGCGGCTGCCGTGCGAACTTCTGCCGGCACGGCCGGGCGATGAAATCGAGCTTTCGCGGGAGCTGGTCGTGACGGTTTCGGCCACGGTTCACACGGTTCCTTCTTTGGGCTTCGTGGTCTGGCAGCGGCGGCGGAAGTTGAAGCCGGAGTTCCAGGGTTTGGCCGGCGATCAGATTCGCGATCTGCGTCTGGGTGGAACCGAAGTCACGGCCGAAGTCCGCGTGCCGCGCGTGGCCTATCTCGGCGATAGCGCACCGGCGGGCCTCGACGCCTGTGAGGCCATGTATCAGGCTGAGGTGCTGATCATGGAGATGACCTTCGTCGCCCCCAGCCATCGCAAGGACAAAATCCACAAGTTTGGGCACATGCATCTTGATGATTTTATGGAGCGGATCGATCGCTTCCAGAACGAGCGGATCCTAGCCACGCATTTTAGCACGCGGTATCATCCTAATCAAGTTCGTCAACACGTCGAGCGCGCCGTGCCCGACATGCTCGGCGGAAGGTTGCACCTTTGGCTTTAACGGCAGGGCGGGCTAAACACGAAGACACGAAGGGCACGAGTAAGAGAGGAACGAAAACAAATGGAAGGTACGAATCAAGAAGCGGAGAACATGATGGGCAGGAGGTACGGGGAGAATACGACGCCGGAAATGGAACGAATCGCAAGGGAGATCGTGGATGCCGCCTTCAAGGTTCACAGCTCGCTCGGACCGGGGCTATTGGAATCGGTGTATGAAGCGTGTCTGGAGTATGAATTGCTGAAGCGCGGACTGGGCGTCGAACGGCAAAAGAAGGTCACGATTCACTACGACAACGTGCAACTGGACGACGCCCTGCGTCTGGATCTGCTGGTGGAAGATTTGGTGCTCGTGGAGGTCAAGGCCGTGGAAACGATGCACCCCGTGTTCACTGCCCAGACACTGACCTACCTCAAACTGACCGACAGGCGACTGGCCTTTTTGATCAATTTCAACGTGGTGCGGATCAAGGACGGCATCAAGAGACTGATTCGGTAACAAGAACCAAAAACTAAGAAAGCCAAACGCGAAGGCACGAAAAATCTTCGTTTCTTTCCCCTTCGTGCCCTTTGTGTCTTCGTGTTTAGAATGCGCTACCCATGTCAGAAATCGTCCGTTTTTCCATTTCCCTAGAAGACGACCTGCTGGAGCAGTTCGACCGTTTCTGCACGGAGCAACATCTCGCCACAAGAAGCGAGGCCATACGACAATTGATCCGGGACAAGTTGACGGCCCACGCTTGGGCCTCTGACGCCCAGGACGTGGCCGGCACGCTCACGCTGGTCTATGACCATCATCGCCCACAGCTTCGCGACCATCTTACGGCCCTGCAGCACGACCATGCGGAAATGGTCGTTTCCACGCTTCACGCCCACCTGACCCACGACCTCTGCCTGGAGGTGATCGTCTTGCGCGGTCCCGCAGCCAAATTGCAACAGATCGCCTCAAAGCTGAAAGGGCTGAAAGGGATCATGAAGGGCGAATTGGTGATGGCCGCGGCCAAGTAGGACAGGTTTTCAACCTGTCCGCTGGAAATCTTGCCTGGAGCAGAAGAAGTACAGACTCGATTTATTGGCTTGAAGACTGAATTACTTCCCCAGATTGGGGGGCGGCTCATCGGGCCACACGGCATGCCACGCTTGGCGAAAAGGATGCCACAAATCGAGATCCTGAATCCACGTGCGCAGAATGGATTCAGGTGGTTGTGGAGCGGTCACGACGCGAGAACTCCTCCATAAGATGCACCATCATGCGATCATGCTGTTCCATTTCCCCCGAATACCAGCGGCGATAAGCTGCACGGAGATCGCCATCCGGGCCGATTTCGCGGCAAAGGCCGGCCAAGAGAAACTGATCGCATGTGCTCATCAAATCCAACCATAGGCGAATGCACTGATCGGGCGTCGCGGTTGGCGAAACTGAGGAGCACATATCGGCCGGTCCAAGAAGTTGTCCTGCCACGATCGAATCCTCGTCCATTCGCATACCGGGTAAGTCGGGGTAACAAAACACCCAATAAATTTTTTCCGGCCGGGACGGCACCCCTCGCCTCCCAACCACGTCCACTCTCTGAAACCGTCTGAATTGTAACCGGTAATGGCCGTCGTTGGAACGGGTCTTGATTCGTAGGTTGTTGATTAGCAAGTGCCCCCTCGACCTTTGGGAGAATCGATTCTACAGAAATACTTGAGTAAGGCATGTTCTGTTACACTTCCTCCGCCGAAACGACCACCGCGAATGGCACGCCGAGCGATTCAAAGTGCTTCCGGCCGCAACGGACCTTGTCGGCTTCACTGGTGCGGAGCTTCTCGAAGTCTTTTGTGCTCTTTGTCTCGCGAACCAGGTAAAGCGTCTGACTATCGTGCTTCACCACTGCCCAGTCGGGATTGTATTTGCCGACCGGAGTATCGATCTCAAACTTGGACGGCAGCTTGACGAAGAGTTTGATGTCCTCGCGTGTATCGAGCCGCTTGGCGAATTCCCGCTCGACTTCCGAGTCGTAAACGACATATTCGTACACGGAATGGTTGACCTGCAATGCCGTCAAATAGTTGATAATCTCCTCGTTCTTGAAGAGCATCATTTCCCATTCGGCTTCCGAACCATCGCCGGCAATTCGTTCGTACTTGATCCCGTCCACCAGCAACCGGTGCAATTCGTATTTGAGGATGTGAGCCACGGCATCTAGGAACCGCTGGGAATCACAGAACAATTCCGCCAGGCGTCCCGACTGCTTGAGAATCCGCACCAACGTCGAGCGGGTTAGCTCAGTTTCATTTTGCAGATAAGCCAGAATGTCAGGCACGGGCTTATGGTCATTCATCACCTGCTCTTCAGCCACGCTCATCGCCTGGGTGACGATTCCGCCCTTCTTCACGTCAAGCTGGCCGGCACTGACGCGAATCTTGGGGGCCTCTATCCGTTCCATTCGTTTGATGGCGTCCACGGCACGGCGAACCAACACATCGGTCTCAAATTCCACGCGGTACGTGGTCCTGGGCTTGATACGGTCCCAAAGGGCTATGAACTCGGGGCTAAGAGTGACTTCCTTCTTGAGTCGGTTCGTTCCCTCGTCTTTGTCCTTGCGGATGTGCCGCTCGATCTGGTAGGACGCCAGCAGGTCCACTACGGCCGGCACAAGATCCTTCTGGGCCTCGGGCAATTCAATCTTGAAGTCTTTTCGCTTGGGGTCAAAGGCCGGCTGGATTCGGCCCTCCGTGTCGAGCATCTTCTGCTTGACCAGGGCCGTTTTGATGACTTCGGCTATCTCGCGGCCAATGGGCTTCTCCTCGCCGTCAACGACATGCGTGATTCGTGCCAAGGCCGTAATCGGTACTTTGCCAAACGTCACGCCGCATTCTTCTTCGTACTCGGTTTGCAATGCCCGGGCGAAGTCTTCGTAGCTCTCATTGGCCATAACAAAGAGTTTGTTGACCGATTCGTCGAATACCCGCTGACCAAATTGATTCACCGGCAAACGCAGGCCGCGGCCAATCTCCTGACGTTTCTTTACGGCACTGCGGGTCTCATTGAGCGTACAAATCTGGAAGACGTTCGGGTTATCCCAACCTTCGCGAAGGGCGGAATGGCTGAAGATGAACCGCAGTGGCTCTTCTTCCGAAAGCAGCCGCTCCTTCTCCTTCATGATCAGGTTGTAGACTTCATCGTCGGCCTGGGTGTCGCCCCGCGTGTCCTTGAGCACGCCCTTCTTGTCCGCAGCGAAGTAGCCGTTGTGTAGCCGGTCCATCGGCAACTTCATCCATTCCAGAGGTGCGTACCGACTGTCCTTCGCAAACTCGGCCAATTCCGCTTCAAAGGCTTCGGCGAACTTACCCTTCACCGGCTGACCCGACTCGTCGTAGTCGCGGTAGTTGGCCACGCGGTCGATGAAGAACAGGCTCAATACCTTGATATCCCGGCCGCGAAGCTGCAATTCCTTCTCCAGGTGCTTCTTGACGGTGTGCTTGATCTGTGCCCGCCACACGTCGTCACGCATCCCACCGCTTTCGTCACCGAGCCGCATTATCCGGCCATTGTTGAAGCGGATGTACTCGTTACCGGGTTCGGCGTTGATTTCGGCCACGGCGAAGCCGTCCTGATAACATGCCCGTTCGTTCGACACGCTGAACAGGTCCGTGCCGTTCTTGACCGTGACCGACTTCTCCTTGGGGCCGTCGGCAGTCTGAAGGTGGATGCGGAGCTTGGCCTTGATGCCATTTTTGTAGTCGATCTGCTCGACGCGAACGAAAGCATCATTTGCTCCACCATGGGCTGTCGCACTGGCGACGACAATCTGCTTGACCAGCCGTAGCTCAAACGCCCGGATCGGGTCGAGCCGGTAAACCAGGTTGTACGGGTTCCGGTGGGTAGCGGAGTAGCGGAGCGTGCAGAGGGGATTGAGTGCCCGGATGGCTTCCTGGGCCTTCTCCGTCGAATCAACACTCTGCGGCTCGTCGATAATGACGATGGGTCGCGTGGCCTGCACGAATTCGATAGGCTGCCGGCCCGAGAGCTTGTCGCTTTCCTTGTAGATGACATTGCTCTTCTGCTCGGCCTCGGTGCCGGTGAAGTTCTTACGGAAGGCGTCGATGTTAATGACTAGGATTTGAACGGTGTTGCTCACGGCGAACTGCCGCAAGCGGTTCACCTTCTTGGCGTCGTAAACAAAATGCTCGAAAGGCAGGTTGTTGTATAACGCCCGGAAGTGCTCGGCGGTGATCTCGATGTTCTTGAGCACGCCCTCACGAATCGCCACGCTGGGCACGACAATGATAAACTTCTGGAGGCCGTAGCGGCGGGACAACTCGAAAATGGTCCGCAAGTAAACGTAGGTTTTGCCCGTGCCCGTCTCCATTTCGACGGAAAAGTGCGGGCAGGTCCGGGCCGCGTTGGCGGCCGAATCGAATAGCTCCCATGCGTCCAAGGGATTCGCTGGGGCGGCAATCTCAATATCATTGCGGGCCTGGATGGCCCGTGTGTTGGCCAGCAACTTCTCCGGGGCCAGCAGCAGGCGGTTGCCGACGCCAAGCTCGGTCTGTGCCTGGCCGGTGAACAATCCACCCCAGTCACCGACTTGGATAACGGAATACTCCGGTGCTCCCTGCGGCTGACCTTCAAAAAGGTCGGTCACCGTGGCTACGGCGTCAAGCTGGTACTGCTGATTCGCGTCGAATTGCAACTTCATTCCGGCTCTTCTTTCGGCTTCTGGTGCCCTTCGATTCGCTTGATCTCCTTCTCGAAATCGCTCTCGAAGCTGTGATCCTGCTGGATGCGGAAAGTTGCGTATTGCTCTTCAGCAAGCCGTTTGCCGACCTCGGCGGAAACGGAACCGGCGTTGGTCAACACTTCATATTCGTTGAACTCAAGGAAGGCTTCGAGTTTCGCAACCCAATCGGCCATTCGCATGGTTATTTGGCGTGCCGCTTGGTTTTCGGCGTAGTCCAAGTACATCGTGACGATTCGCTCCAACTCCTTGATCTCGTTCTCGATCAAGTAGTTCTTGGCAATCGAGACATCGCTTTTGAGAATCTTGCCGTGGGGAGCGTTTTTCCAATTGGTCAGCCCCATCGACGGCTTTTGGGCGTCGGCCCGTTCCGCGATAATCTCAGCGGCGGTTTGACCGGTGACCGCCCAATGCAGCTTGTTTTGGACGGTCTTGAAGAACGTCTTGCTGATTTCCGCGTGGCTATCGTAGTCGATGCTGCACTGTTCGTAGATGTCGGTGATTTTCAGATAGAAACGGCGTTCGCTGGCCCGTATCTCGCGGATACGTTCCAAGAGTTCGTCGAAATAGTCCTTGCCAAAACGCTTGTTCAGCTTCAGCCGCTCGTCGTCCAGGACAAACCCCTTGACGACGAATTCCCGGAGCGTCTGCGTTGCCCAGATACGGAACTGAGTGGCCTGGGTGCTATTGACCCGGTAACCCACCGAAATGATGGCGTCCAGGCTGTAGAACTCGATCTCCCGACTGACCTCGCGGTTGCCCTCGCGTTGAACTCTCCGGATTTTCCGGAGAGTTGCCTGCTCGGTCAGTTCCACGGATGCGTAAATGTTTTGCAGATGCTCACTTATGGTTCGTAGGTCAACGCCGAAAAGCTCGGCGATCTTCTTCTGATTGAGCCAAAAGGTCTCGGATTCGTAGAGCACCTCGATTCTGACCGTCCCCTCCTGGGTCTGGTACAGGATAAGTTCCCCCTCGTTGGGTTTCTCGTTGTTTTGCATAATTGACCTCATTTTTCGTTCACGCGGAGACGCGGAGTCGCGGAGGGAGAGGGAACATAGTTGTTGACGATGCGGTGCATCCCTTCTTTCATCGTGGCCGCTCCGAAATTAAGCAGTAGACCGACCTGTAAGTTGAGCAAGCGGAGGTAGGTGAGGACTTGTTTGGAATGGACGGGAGCGAGATTTTCGACGGATTTTAGTTCCACGACGACAATGCCTTCCACCAGCAAGTCCACGCGAAAACCGTCCTCAAAACGCATTCCATCGAATTCAAACGAAACGGTCTTCTGCCGTTCGACTTTCAGCCCTCGCCGCTCCAATTCCCTTGCCAAAACCATTTCATACACCGATTCCAGCAACCCCGGCCCAAGCCGTGTATGCAGCTTATAAGCCGCGTCAACAATCTGGCCCGTAATATCATCTATTTCTCTTGTCATGTTTTCCTCTCCGCGTCTCCGCGTGAGTTTTGTGTGCTACACAGTCTTAAAGCTGGTGACGCCCTTGGTCTTGAAGATTTGCACGGCATTGGCCTTGAGTTGGTCGTTGCCGGCAAAGCCTTCGTCCAGGCAGACGATCCGCTCGGGCTTCTTTTCCGCCATAGCCCGAATCAGGTCGAGGGTCAGTTCCGGTTCCAGGCAGATCATCAGTACCCCGCCGGCTACGGAATAAACGATAAACGGCTCACGCGGAGGCGCGGAGGACGCGGATTTTTTATTCCTCTGCGTCTCCGCGTCTCCGCGTGCGATTTGCAGTTTTTCGACCGGCGTGGTCAGCGGGAACCCGCTCTTCAAAAGCAATTCATAAAGGAGGTCGTCCGGCGTCCGTTCGTCGCGGATGTGGTCAACGTGAAGCTCGAGCTGCCGCTCAAGGATGTCGGGGTCGTGTTTGATCCCGGCGTCCCAGGTCGTGAAGTTGGACTGATCGAGCTTGAAGACGCGGAAACCTCGATCTAGCTTTTCTGATCCACTTAGATTGAGTTTTTCCTTGTCCTCGTCGTTCAAGCCCTTGATGGCACGGCGGACACGCTCTTTAGTGATGTCGGCTATAGTCGGGTAATCCTTACCGCCCGTGGGTTCGGGGAGTTGGACAAGGATAAACTTGCGGTTCCCGCCGTCTTGCTTGTTCTGATCAAGGACGGCATGTGCAGTCGTCCCTGATCCTGCAAAAAAATCAAGAATAATGTCTAACGAATCCGGAGTGGATGTCAATTCGAGCATTCGCCGTACGAGACGAACAGGTTTCGGAGTATCGAATGGGCTCTCCTCATCGAAGAGTTTCTGGAGTTCCTTTTTGCTTTCGTCGTTATGTCCGACTTCCGAGAATGGCCACCAAGCCGATCCTACAATCCCCTGCCTGACTTCAGAGAGGAATCGCTTGGGTGCTGGTCGGCTATTGCCGTCGATTCCGAACCAAATCCTGTTGTCAGCAATCATCCGTTCCACTTCTTCGCGAGGATGCCTCCAGCTAGAACCTTTCGGTGGGTAAAACACCTTGCCCGTCTTTGGGGAGGTGATAGGGTAGCAATCACGCTCGCGAAACTCGTTTCTGGTAAGATTATCTGGACGCCATAGGCCCCTGGGGTCGTTGTCGAGACTTTTGTATATGGCATCTTGTTTTTCAGTCCGCGGCAACAGACGAGGGGTGAACGCCGATGATTTCTGAAACACTAAAATGTGGTCATGCAGTGGTGGAATCCCCTTGGTATCGCTCGAAACAGCATACTTCTTTTGCCACACAACATTTGCCACGAAGTTCTCTTCGCCAAAAATGTCATTCGCGATATGTCGCAGGCTTGCGACTTCCGTATCGTCGATTGTGATAAAAAGTACGCCATCCTCGCGGAGTAGATTCCGCGCCAAATACAGCCTCGGATACATCATATTCAGCCATTTAGAATGGAACCGGCCGTCGGCGTCGGTGTTGGTGCCGAATTTGCGGCCTTCGGCGTCTACTTGCCCGGTGTACTCCAGGTAGGTTTGCAGTGACTCGGTGTAGTTGTCGGGATAAATGAAGTCATTGCCGGTGTTGTAGGGCGGGTCGATATAGATCATCTTCACCGTGCCCAAGTACGACTTCTGCAAGAGCTTCAGCACTTCCAGGTTGTCACCCTCGACGATCAGGTTCTCCGTCGAATCGAAGTTGACGCTTTCCTCGCGACAAGGGCGGAGCGTGCCCAAGCTCGGCATCTGGATCGTCTTGAAGCACTCGGCCTTGCCTGGCCAGTTCATCCCGTAGCGTTCCTTGCCCACGTCCACGGCCTCGCCCAAGGCCAGCTTCAGCCGCTCAAAGTCGATCTTGCCGCCCTCGGTGCGGACTTCCGGGAACAGCCGCAGAAGCTCCTGCCGATTGTCTTCGGCAATGTCCTGTGAACGTAGGTCAAGTGTTTCGGGTTGGTCGGTCATTTCTCGCGTCCCCTCTTCGGTTGCTTCTTTTTGGACGGCTTTCGCTTCTTTGCGGTGGGCAATTGTGCCATCGACGGTGACACAATCTCGATCTCCGCCGATGCCGCGGCTTGCAACTCCGCCAATTGGTAAAATTCATGCAACTTGGCTTGGAGCAACTTTTTGTCGGGTAGCCTGGTGTGATACTCTGCCACCACAGCCGGCGACATGGTACGACTCAGGGCGTATTCGACAACTTCGTGGTTCTTCGTGGCACACAACAGCACGCCGATGGACGGCTGCTCGTGCGGCTTCTTCACGTCCCGGTCGAGCGCTTCAAGGTAGAACTCCAGCTTGCCCATGTGCTCCGGCTGGAATTCTTCAATCTTCAATTCAAACGCAACCAGGCAGGTGAGGCCCCGGTGGAAGAAGAGCAAGTCAAGTTCAAAGTCGCGGCCGCCGACTTGGACGGAATAGTGACTGCCGACATAGCAAAAATCGCGGCCAAGTTCGATGAGGAAATCCTTGAGCCGTTCAACCAGTCCACGATGAAGATCGGCCTCGGCATGGTCTTTGGATAGGTTGAGGAATTCGACCAAGTAACTGTCCTTGAAGACGGTCGCGGCATCCGGGTACAGTTCTGCCAACGGTGTTGACAGTTTTGTGGGAGAGAGAACAACTCGCTCAAACAATGCGCCGTTGAGTTGCCGCTGTAGGTCGCGGAACGACCAACGCTCTCGGCTGGCGATGCGCAGATAGAATTCGCGTTCTTCATCTCGCTTGGACCGGCTCATAATGGCCAGATTGTGGCTCCACGGCAATTCTCTCGACAGTGTTGAGAGAATTGGCCGGTCGCGGTAGGTCTCATAGAACTGCCGCATTCGCCAGAGGTTTTGGCCGGAAAACCCGCGCGCGTTCGGCTGCCGTTCCTGGATGTAATCAGCGAGTTGCTTGACCGTTCCCTGGCCCCAGCCTTCATCGGCAATTTTGAGGCTGATGTACTCGCCGACACTCCAATAGAGGTCGATCAGCGTCGTGTTGACGGCCGTCACGGCTCGCGTTCGTGCGGCCTCGATCAGCCCAAGCACCACGTCAAAGTCGCCCTGCGAGGGCGTTTGCGAAGACGACGGTTCGGCCAAGTTCTGGTTTTTGTTCTTCTTCGGGGTTTTGCTCATGCAAGCCTCCATCGCAACGTGAACAACGCTTCGCACTCGGTCTTCTGCTCTAGCCGCCGGCTGATTTCGTCGAGCAATGTATCCTTCTGTCGATCGACATCGCAGCTGGCGGAATCATAGGCCCGCCATGCCTCATCTCGCTTGGATTCCAAGCCCCTGAGCTTTCGCTGAAGCTCCAACTTCTCAGGCAGATTAGGAGCCATGCGAGCCGATTTCTTCGTCTCTTTGATTTCCTGATCGAGTTCGTCGAGTTCGGCTTTAAGGGCTACGCGACGATCTTCGGCCCAGCGGTCGAGTTTGTCCATTTCCGTGTCGAACCATTCGCCATTCTTGGCGGAGAGTGCCGCAAGGTACTCGGCCCGACGACCGGCAATTGCGTTGGTAAGCTGTGAATGAACTGCTGGCGGCACGGCTGCGTTGTCGCTGACTTCGCCCGGAAGATCGAACAAGCGGCGGCAAGCCGTTTCGTCCATCGGTTCTTGCGAATCAACGACGCCGGCAAGAATCAAGGCGTCTTCGCTTTCCAAAGATCGAACGTCAAGCTTGGAGCAGGTCAGCCATCCGCTCTTGCCGATCAGCGATGCCAAGACGGCAATGTTCTTTCCGCCGTGGGTATAGTTGAAGACGACTTCGGCCGGCGACGGTGCAAGTGCCATGGCTTTGGCCAGGATTCGCTGGGCCAGAGGATGGCCAATGCGATAGATGTTGGCATCCTCGACGTTCTTGCCGATGCGATAGGGGCCGGGGTGAATCGCCTCGCCGGGGAACGGATTGCTCGTCAGGTAGAAGCTATATTGACCGGGTTCAAATTGAGCAGCATCCGATAGCATATACCGGGTGAGCAGCCACAACCGTTCGTTGAAGCGGTCGATGTAGCCGGCACTCTGTACGCGAACCTTTTCCACGACTTCCTGGTCGAAATTGTCGAGCAGTTTTTCGCGGGCGTCCTTCTGGCCGGCTGTAATCTCGGTATCAAGATCCTTCTGAAGCTCGTCAAACTCAAACTGAATCTGCTCCTGGGTACGGCATTTCTGGTAGATTGTGGCGATGCGTTTCTCAAAATCGACGCCCGATTCGACCGCACCGAGGACTTCGTCGCTAGCCCCAAAGACGCCGCTGAAAAGCTTGAACTTCTCGGCCAGAAGCTCGTAAACTCGTTCGTCGGCGGCATTGGCCTTGTTGAGGAAGTTGACGACCACTACGTCGTATTTCTGCCCGTAACGGTGGCAACGGCCGATTCGCTGTTCAATGCGTTGGGGATTCCAGGGGAGGTCATAGTTGACGACCAGATTACAGCATTGCAGATTGATGCCCTCGGCTGCCGCTTCCGTGGCGATCATGATGGCTGCGTCGTCGCGGAAGGAATCGACCAGTGCGGCACGCATGTCGGAGGCTGGGGAACCGGAAACGCGGTCCGTGCCGGCATGTTTCGCCGCCCATTGGCGATAGATTTCTTTGGACTTTGGGTCGGTATTCGTGCCATTGAAGATCATCACCTGGCCGCGGAACTCGGTCTCCTCCAAAATGCGGAAAAGGTATTCCTGCGTACGGCGAGATTCGGTGAAGATGAGGGCCTTCGGTTGAAGCGTCGCCCCACCTTTTTCCTGTTGGGCCTTGGCAGCGGCTGCGAAGCCGCGGCGCAAGGCCGTCAGGAGGACTTCGCCCTTGGAGTTCTTGGAGATCGACTTAGCCAAGGCGTGGAATTCACGAAGTTTGACCATTTCCCGCCGCATGTCGGCAATCTGCTCCGGCGTGTACTGCGGCTGCTCGGAATCCCCGCCGGCCTCCTCGTCCGGCTCCCATTCATCGGCCAGTTCGTCGAACTCGTCCAAGTTCTCGGCCAATTGCTCGGGCGGTCCGTCCACCTTGGTCGCTTTGTTGGCTGCAATCTCCAGCTTGCAGGCCAATCCATTGAGAGTGTCCGAAATGGCGTAGGTGGATGACGCGAGCAGCTTCCGCAGAATGAGCGTCATCAGCGAACGTTGGCTGGCCGGCAAGGCGTAGAGCGTCGGTTGCTGGAGGTACTCGGAAACTAGATTATAGAGCCGTTGCTCCTCGGGCGTGGGCACGAACTCTTGCACCAGAGCATGGCGATTTGTGTATTTGATGTACTCCAAGACCTGTTTTCGCAACGTCCGTTTGCAGATTGGCTTGAGTCGTTCCTTCAGGTCGTTGAAGTCGTTGTCGTTGCCGAGGCGTGTGAAGCGGGCTCGATACGTCTTCAGGTCGCCGAAAGCAAAATCGTCGATGACGCTCACCAGGCCGTAGAGTTCCAAGAGAGAATTCTGCAATGGCGTGGCGGTCAGCAGCACTTTGCGAAACGGGGCGACCGAGTGCTTGATGGCGTTGGCAATCTTGTTCGTGGGCTTGTAGACGTTGCGAAGCCGGTGGGCTTCATCGATCACGACCAGATCCCAATTCGTCTGGCGGACATACGGTCCCATCTTGCTGGCAAACTGGTAGGAGCAAATGACAATGCTATTTTGCTGGAAGGGATTCAGATTGCCGGCCCGGATATATTCGTTGAAAGTTCGGGCCTCCAGGATGACGGACGGGAGGAAGAATTTGTCGGCCAGTTCCTGGCTCCACTGCTTTCGCAAGTTGGCCGGCACGATGATCAGGATATGACGTTGACCTTCAGCCCAGCATTGGGCGATCAAGAGGCCGGCTTCGATAGTCTTTCCCAATCCCACTTCGTCGGCCAGGATGGCACCGCGGGAAAGTGGGTTGCGGAATGCGAAGAGTGCGGCCTCGATTTGATGCGGATTGAGATCGACCTGGGCATCGGAAAGCACGGACGTCAACTTTTCGATGCTATCGGACGCACACCGCCGGGTCAGTTCGTGGGCGATGTACTTGGCGTGGTACGGAGTCAGCCGCATATCGACGGCTTCGGCCGCGACGCGAGGAATCCGCGGCGGCGGGACGCTATTCTTGTCCGCGAATTGCATCACCGGTTCGTCCACGGGCGACTGGTAAGCAGCCGGGTTGCCGAAGGGGTAGAACCAGACGGGATTCGGTCGTTCAACGGGGGGCAGCGGCTTGGGAAGTCGCTGGGGATTGGCCAATATCCACTCAAACTGATCGCCGGAGCCGATGCAATCGACAATTTCGACGGTGCCAACGACAAAACCACGGGGAAGGTCGTCGCCGTTGCCGTCACCATCATATCTCGATGCGTAGACGTAAATTCGGCCGCGGATCTTTGCCGGTATCGAACGATACTCAATGGTCTTTTCGCCGGTTAGGATTTCCTCGGCGGAAGGTTGACGGACACTGAGCCCGATGAGTTTTTCTGGTAATGGATTCATGGTGACCGATCGAGGTGTTGTGGCTGGTAGTATGCATGCGGCTCCCCAGGGGAAGACTTTCCCATGTTTCTGTAGGTGAAATCCACCCAGATTGGCTCTGCCCGAGGTAATCTCGCAGATTCAGCTAGGTTCCGATTTTACTTCCATCGGGTAGTGTCAACAAGTAACCCGGCAGCCCTTTTTGGCACCGCAACGCCCTGGATGATCGGAATGTATTGGTATTGCAGGATACAGGGGTTCAATGCACCGGCCGGTCCGGTATCCCGTGTGGCAAACCCGTGTGGCAATTTCCCCCCCTCGACATCCTCGCCGCACAGTATTACAATTACAACAGATGTATTATTGTGATAAGGTTTTGCCATGTCGAATCGTCTGCCTATCCTCCTCATTTTGACCGGAATTGGCCTGTTATCGCTTGCCGATCGGGCTGCGGCCCATTTTCAGGTTCTCTTGCCTTCGGCCGATATTGTCGAAGACCAGAACCTTCACGCGATCGATCTCGATCTGCGTTTTACGCATCCGATGGAGCAGGGCCCGACGATGGAAATGGCCCGTCCCAGACAAATCGCTGCTCTGGTTGGTGGCAAGCGAATCGATCTGGCGGGTCAGCTCAAACTGCGGAAGGTTGATGGCAAGTCCGCGTACACCTGTTCGCTGCAAATAAACACGCCCGGCGACTATGTGGTTTACGTCGAGCCTGAACCCTACTGGGAGGCGGCCGAACAGAAGATGATCGTCCACTATACGAAGGTTGTGATCGACGTTCTCGGCGCGGAAAAGGGCTGGGACGCCTTGGTTGGCCTGCCTGTTGAAATCGAGCCGCTCGTGCGACCTTATGGGCTTTGGACGGGCAATACCTTCCGCGGTATCGTTAGACATCACGGCAAGCCCGTGCCCTATGCTCGTGTGGAAGTCGAGTACTACAACGAGGGCCGACGTGTGAAGGTGCCACGCGATGCATTCGTGACGCAAGTTATTAAGACCGACCCCAGCGGCGTGTTTTCCTATACGATGCCCCGGGCCGGTTGGTGGGGCTTCGCCGCGCTGGTTTCAGGCGATGAGAAAATGAAGAACCCGGAAGGCAAACCGGTTGAAGTCGAATTGGGTGGGCTGATGTGGGTCAAAGCGGTCGATATGCCAATAAGCAATATGCCGATCAAGTGAGGTTATACCATGCACATCTATGAAAGCATTCTCTCCGCCACGCCCGCCGGACGAGGCGTTCTCCTGGCCGGAACCGTTGCTGCCGCAGCCGGCACGATGATCGGCCTGCGGCGGTTGGATGAAGAGCAGATTCCCAAGGCCGCCGTGCTGGGGTCGGCCTTCTTTGTCGTCTCGGCCATCCAAGTGCCGATGTTCGGTTCGTCGGTCCATCTCGTGCTCAGCGGCCTGATGGGCTTGGTACTCGGCTGGGCCATTTTTCCGACCGTGCTCGTCGGCCTGATTCTTCAAATGGCCTTCTTTTCGATCACCGGCCCGACCGTGCTCGGACTCAATACGCTGATCATGGCCCTGCCGGGTGTCATTTGCCACTATCTTTTCCGCTCGTCCGTGTGCAGCAATCGCCAGTCGGTGATTTTTGCGAGCGGGTTTGCCGCTGGGTCGATCGCAATCCTCCTTGGTGCCTTACTGTCATCCGTGGCGTTGGTGCTGGCTGGCAAATCGTTTGTCGTACCGGCTGGGGGATTTCTCGCGGTCCATATACCGGTCGCCGCGATCGAAGGTTTTGTGACCGGAAGCGTGGTTATTCTGCTGCGACAGGTCCGGCCGGAAGTTCTCCGCGCGCCAGTGTTTGTTCCCATGGCGCAAGAGGTTGGCAATGTTTAGCGGCTGGTCAAAAGTCGGGCAGGCATTGGGCAGTCTACTCGTGCTACTGCTTCTTTACCCCGCGCCAGCGTTTGCCCACAAGTTGTACGTCTACGCTCAATTGAAAGGCACACTGATCCAGGGTCGCGTCTACTTCCCCGGCGATGTTCCGGCTCGGAAGATCGACGTTATCGCTCGCGACCCGTCCGGCCGTGAACTAGACCGCACGACGACGGACGATGACGGCAAGTTCACATTCACGGCCCGCGAGCATGTCGATCATTACCTGGTTGCGGAAACGCTCGACGGCCACGGCGGCGGTCCGTATATTGTTCATGCTACGGAATTCTCCGGCAGGCTGCCCGCAAAAGGTCCAACGACCGAAAGTGGTTCGCAAGTTAAGTTGCAAGCGACAGATGCCAGTGTGCCGGCCGCATCGACGGGTAATGAGAACAAACAAGCCACGGTCACACTCCAGTTGACCGAGCTACGTACGCAACTCGACGAACTTCGTCAGCAAATCTTTGAATCCGACGAGCGGCTCCGTTTTCGCGACATTTTAGGCGGCATCGGTTTTATCCTCGGGCTTGCCGGCGTGGCTTTCTACATGAAGGCACGGAAGGGAGGGACTTAGTGCTTAGAACTTAGTGCTTAGAATCTATCTCAGAATTCAAAGAGAACCACGAAAGACACAAAACAGACGAAAAAAGGCAGTTGTATTTCGTTCTCTTTCGTGTCATTTGTGTGTTTCGTGGTTCTTCAAGAGTGTTCGAGATAGTTTCTTAGTGCCAATCCCCAATCCCTAATCCCCAATCCCTAATCCCCTCCCAGCCCCATGCTCCACGCCCTACACCCCCTACCCAGCGGCCAATCCTACCTAAGCCCAATCGATCCGCGGGCAAGGATCGCGGCCGCAGTGAGTTTTGCGTTGGTCGTGGGGGTTGCGAGAAGTGTGCCGGCGATGGCACTCGCCATGGTCGCCGCAGTCGGCTTGGTTGTCGTGGCGCGGATTTCACTGAGCGATCTGTTCCGCCGCCTGCTGCCGCTGGAAATTCTCTTGGTGGTGTTGATGATCGTCCTTCCCTGGCCTGCGTACCGCCATGAAGGGATGATGCTGGCAATCGTCATTGTCCTGAAGGCCAACGCGGCAGTGCTGGCGATGACCGCACTGATCGGCACAATGGACGCCGTGACGCTCGGTCATGCCTTGGCCCATTTCCACGTACCGCAAAAGCTGACGCAATTGTTGTTATTCATGGTCCGCTACTTCGACGTACTGGGGCGGGAATATGTCCGGTTACGGGCCGCGATGCGGGTTCGCTGCTTTCGCCCCGCCATGAACCGCCATAGCTATCGCATGTTCGGTTACCTTGTCGGCATGCTCTTGGTGCGCAGCTTCGACCGCAGCGAACGGGTTCTGGCTGCGATGAAGTGCCGTGGTTTTCGCGGGCACTACTACCTGCTCGACCACTTTGCCTTTGTGCCCCGACGTGATGGGCCGTTCTACGCGGCGATTTTCTTGCTGGCGGCAGTCCTCTTGGGCCTGGAGTGGATATGATTGAGCCTCTGATTGAGTTTCGCGATGTTGATTTCGCCTACGGGCATCCGCGATCGGTGCCGAGTACCTGTTCAAAAACAATTTGTGATGCAGGCGTCTTGCCTGCGCATGCAGCCGAGACGGCCGCACCACAAAAACGCGGAGTTCATGTTGGACAGGTGCTCAGTGGGTGCAACTTCTGCCTGCGGCCTGGCCAGCGAGTGGCTCTATTAGGCCCCAACGGTTGCGGCAAGACGACGCTCTTGCATCTGATTGTGGGCCTGTTGCGACCCACTGCTGGGCAGATCGAAGTTTTTGGCCAGCCGCGTGTGACGGAGGCTGATTTTCATGAAGTCCGCCGCCGTGTCGGCCTGTTGTTCCAGGATGCCGACGACCAGTTGTTCTGTCCTACCGTGGCCGAGGATGTTGCCTTCGGCCCGCTGAATCTCGGCAAGTCCCGCGACGAAGTGCGATGCATCGTTGCCAGTACACTCGATTCGCTCGGGCTGGCCGGTTACGAGCATCGTGTGACCTATCGGCTATCCGGCGGTGAGAAGCGTCTGGTGGCGTTAGCTACCGTCTTGGCCATGCAGCCCGAGGTTTTGCTTTTTGACGAGCCTAGTGGCGGACTGGACGATGCTTCCACGGAGCGGCTGATCGGCGTGCTTGCTCGTCTGCCGCAGGCAATGATCGTCGTCTCACATGATCGAGCATTTTGGGAGGCGGTGACATCGAGTGGGGTGGAGTTGAAGGAAGGAAGAGTGGTTTAGTCTCAGGGGTCAGGATATTTGCGCCGAACTCAGACGGATGGCATTGGGCTGGGATTCTGCGATGATGCGGGTTGTCTAGGTTGCCGCGGCAACAGCCATAGCAACTCATCGACGCGAAATGGCTTGGCCAACACGGTGACGCCGAGGGTTCGGGCAAGACGAACGTCCTGGATCCGGGGTGCATCGAGCAAGGCCAGCACGGGCGCGGGTGCCATATCGGTAGCGAGCTGCTTGAGTTCCTCGAAACCGACAGCATCCAAGGAAGCACCGTCGAAAATCGCAGCCACGGCACCTCGCACATGGGCTGGCTGGCGCGGGTGCAACCAGGCCGTTGCGTAGCCGCCTCTTCGGCAGACGTCCGAGAGCAAACCTTCCATTTCAGGCCGCCCTGTCCAGATGGCTACCAGTCCCTTGCCCTGGGGTAGCGGCGACTCAATCGAGGCCAGTAACCGTTCTTCGTCGGTCGCGGTGGCTGGCAGCCACGCAGAACCCTGGGCTTCAAACCAGTAGGGAAACTCCCGGCGGATACGGACGACCGCCTGATGCCAATACATGCGAACGACCCCCGGCAAAGGATGGCCGCTGCGAGGCTCTCCTTCGCACCAGCTTCCCAGGATCGCGATCCACCGGGCCAAGGGTGCCAAGTTGCGAAGGCGGTCGATCGCCACGGCGGAAAATTGATCGGGATAGGCCTGGGCCAGCACGATGCCATGCGCCGTGAGCAAGCCCTCTTCTAGCGAGGTGATTGCAGCCTCGACGTCGGCGAAGCGGGTCACGTGGGCCAGTTCCTCCAATGCGATACCGGCCTCGCGGAATTCGGGCCGTGAGGTATCGCCGATGAGAAAAATGTGGAGGGTAGGGTAGGACATAATGGATGAAAACGCAACGAAGTTACATCTTCTCTTCCGTATCCATGAAAAGCTGCCTCGCTGCCTTGGCATCGGTGGCCTCGCGAAGGGCCTCGACAAACCCGGGCGCGGTGAGGATGCGGCTCAGACGGGCCAGCGTGCGAAGGTGGCCGCGATCTTCCGTCGAAGCGATCAGGAAGAAAACGTCGGTCATCGGCACGTCGGCTCCGAAGGGGATGCCGCTTGACGTAACCCCCAGGGCCACGAACTCTTGGGCGAGAATCTTGGGCAGCGGCCGCCGCGGGTGGAGCAAGGCTACGCCGTTGGTCAGCGCGGTACTGTGCATATCCTCGCGGAATCGGACTGCCTCGGCCATCGTCTGGGGATCCCACAGCCAGCCGGTCTGCGAGGCGAGATCGACCATCGAGCCAATGACCGAACTCCGCGTGCGGGCGAGCAAAGGGATGGCGATTGCCTCCAGCGGCAGCAAATCGACAATAGATACGTCCTGTTCCTGCTGAACCGCCGTCGACCGGCTCAGCACACCTTCGACCTGTAGCAACTCTTCTTCATCGGACAGACCAATACGGCGTTCAAGCCAATGGTGGATGTCCGCCTTGGAAAATTTCCACTCCCCACCCACTTTGCGGCCTGGCAATTGACCGCGGTCGGCCAGCTTGGAAACCTGCTGGGGTGCAAAGTGGAGGTAGCGGGCCAGTTCTTGAAGATCGAAATCGCTGTGCGGCATAGTATTATGATCGCTTACGAGGCCTGGTTTGTAAAGTAGCCTCTGTTGCGGAAAAGTAGTGGATGCGTCGGATTCCTCTGGTCGCAACTCGGCGATTTGGGTACACTAAAGAAGTCAATTATCTTACCTTTACCATCCGCTCCCATGATTTTGCTGATCGATAACTACGACTCGTTCACGTACAATCTAGTCCAGCGATTGGGCGAAATCGATCCCTCGCTCGATTTGGAAGTTCATCGCAACGACCAGATTACGCTCGAAGAGATCGAGTCCAGGCAACCCACGCACCTGATCATTTCGCCAGGTCCCTGCACACCCGACGAAGCGGGGATCTCCATTTCCTGCGTGAAACGCTTTGCCGGTAAGATCCCTCTTTTGGGTGTGTGCCTTGGGCACCAATCGATTGGCCAAGCCTATGGCGGCAAGATCGTCCGGGCGGTACGGTTGATGCACGGCAAGACCGACATGATCCAGCATAACAATCTAGGAATCTACGAGGGCATCCCCAATCCGTTTGAGGCCACCCGATACCACAGCCTAGTCATTCAGCCCGACACGCTCAGCGATGAGTTTACGATCACGGCATGGAGCAATGCTCCCGACGGTACTCTGGAGATCATGGGCATTCAGCACAAGCATTATCCGTTGTTTGGCGTGCAGTATCATCCCGAGAGTTTTTTGACGGGCTGTGGGACGAAGATCCTTGAGCATTTCCTGGCGACGGCCTGCGCGGCGAATTAACCCACGGACACGGATGTCAGCAACACTTCGCGACGGGTATCGTTCAACCTTTGTTCAGGCCATGATCGGGGTCGTGCTGCTTTGGGCGGCACTGCCGCCGCTGGGAATCTGGCCGCTGGCATGGATTGCGCCGGTATGGTGGGTGATGCTCATTCGTAGCGAGAAGCTGCCTTTGCCGCGAGCAACGGATCGGCCCGTGCGACTTCGGCCATGGATACTACTGACGGCGGCCGTGCTCTATTTTTTGGCCGGATTGGCCGTCAATGCGTGGTTCCATTCGAGGCAGTACCGCCAGTACTGGATCGCTGATACGGTCTTTTGGCTTGGCCTGCTGGCAATTTGTCTCGCCGCCGCACGGCTTTGGGCGTCGCACCCCTATCGCTGCTTGTGGCTGGCGGGCATGTTCTTCTGGATGGCCGTCTTACAATGGCTGCGGTTGCCGTTCTGGGCCACCGGCTTCGGCTGGCTGGCCCTGGGAATCTATTTCGGCTGCTACTTGCCAGTCTTTGTTGGCCTGTCGCGAGTCGGTGTTCACTTCTTGCGTCTGCCCTTGATTCTGGTGGCCCCGGTTGTCTATACCGGGCTGGAACTTGCCCAGGCATACCTGCTGACCGGCATGACGATGGGATGTCTTGAGCATACGCAGTATCGCTGGACCATGCTGATTCAGATCAGCGATTTGACCGGTTGTTATGGTGTGACGTTCCTGATGATGTTCGTCGCCGCTTGCCTAGCCCGAATGTTGCCGTGCGACTCGCGTCCATGGGCATTCTGGCCGCTGGTCCCGGCTGCGGGTCTTGTGGCTGCGGTACTCGTCTACGGCCACTTCCGCACCGCCAATGTCGAAACCGATCCGGGCTTGAAGATTGCCTTGATCCAAGGGAATATCGACATCCAGTTGGACGACAGCCCCGACAGCTTCCGCGAGACCACGCAAAACACCGATGCGCAATATCGCAAGCTCACCGGCCAGGCACTCGCCCAGGCACTCGACCAGTTCCAACAGATTGATCTGATTGTCTGGCCGGAGACGGTCTTTAGCTGTGCCATTGAGTTAGGCGGCCGCATTGAGTATCTGCCTTGGATGACGGGCGATAAAAATGCAAGGATCCCCGACGACTTTTACGATTCGCCGCAGCAGTTTCAAGCTTGGCTCGCCTATATCAACCGAGAAACCCAGGGTGTCATGACTAAGACTGCCCGCGGGTTCGGCTTACCGATGATCGTTGGCATCGGTCGTCTGCACTTCGGGGCCCAAAGCCGCGAGACGTTCAATTCGGCCGTGCTGATCACGCCGGATGGAAGTTGGTGCGAACCCGGCCGCCTTGAGCAATCTTATTACGATAAGATGCACCTCGTCATGTTCGGCGAGTACATGCCTTTCGTCAAGAGTGTGCCCTGGCTCCAGAGTTTGTCGCCGCTCGGCACGAGTTCCAGTCCCGGCGAGAAGCCTAAGGGCCTGATGCTAAAGAACATCTGCCTGGTGCCGAACATCTGCTACGAGACGGTCTTGCCCCACGTCATTCGGAACCAGTTGGTCGCGTTGCGGCAGGAAGGCATTGAACCGCAGATTCTGGTGAATGTGACGAACGACGGCTGGTTCTGGGGATCCAATGAACTGGAACAGCATTTGGCCTGCGGGGTGTTTCGCACGGTCGAATGTCGGCGGCCGATGGTGATTGCCGCGAACACGGGCATTTCGGCCTCGATCGACGCGAGCGGCCACATTCTTGCCGACGAGGGACCGCGACGCGAAACGAAATTGATCCTCGCCGACGTTCGCCTCGACCGCCGCGAGAGCTGGTATCTGCGTCACGGTGACTGGTTCGCCGGTACATGCCTGGCAGCGACGCTCCTTCTCGCCTGCGTGGGCGTTAGGCGTCGCTTGAGCAACCTCGTACCAGAAGGGACGCTGAAGGTGGTTAGTTTCTTCTGACCCCCCCCATGTACAGGTGCCGCCCATGCCGGAAACGAGAAACTCGAAGAGCCTTGAGCTTGCGATCGGAATCCTCTGTGTCATCGGGATGATGCAGAACGCGGGAAATGCCGCGGATCCCATCGCCACGCCACCTCGGGACGGTTCGGTTTCCAGCACCCGGCTCCTTGCACCTGGTTCCGGCGAATCCTTTCCGCTACTGCTGTTTGCCGCGGAAGGGGCCAAGAAGATTTTGCGGTACGGCCGCGATGGGGCGGTGGTTTGGGAGTATCCGGCCGAGATGTCGCGGGACGTGTGGCAGCTTCCCGGTGGCAACGTCTTGTTCTGCTACAACCGGAACTACGATTCCGGCAAGCACGACAACCCCAGCGGCGTCATGGAGGTCACGCCGGACAAGAGAGTTGTCTTCCACTTTGCGACGACCGGGCAGGTCTGGTCTTGCCAACGCTTGGCGGATGGCAACACCTTGGTGGGCGCGTCCAGCCAGGGCAAACTCCTCATCGTCAGCCCACGGGGCGAAATTGTCCGACAGATCAGGGTGATGAACCGCCCGGGGCACAGTTGCATGCGAAATGCCCGCCAGCTTGCCAATGGCAACTTCCTGGTCGCCGAGGAGTCCGCGCGAGCCGTGCGGGAATATGATCCGGCGGGGAAGCTCGTCCGGGAAATCAAGGTCAGGTTTGCTCCGTATTCCGCAGTCCGGCTGGATGACGGGCAAACGGTCATTTGCGGCCAACAGTCCGTCATCGAGATTGGCAGTAAGGATGAAGTCGTCTGGTCCCTGGAAGGCAAGGAATTGCCCCGGATCGGCGTGCGCTGGTTTGCCGGCATCCAGATCTTGCCCAGCGGCAACCTTTTCCTCTGCAATGCTGGAGGCAAGGTCGCCTTTATTGAGATCACGCGGGCCAAGCGGATCGTCTGGCAGAGCAGTTCGGCAGCGTCCGTCTTTCCGCTGGGACATGGCGTTCACCGGTTGGACATCCCCGGTACGGCCAGGAAGTGAGGCAGCTACGACGTCGGAGTGTCAATCCGACGTAGGTCTTGCTGGGGCAAGCCCCTCAAGAGTTCACAATAGCATGGTCCAGGGCAGCACCTTGCGGCGAATTGTGACAAGTGCGATAATGTCGATGTTGGCAACGCCCTGCGGGCGAAAAGCAGGCCATCACGTTTCCTTAGCAAAAAGTAGCAGGCACACTCCGTGTGCCGTCTGCCCCAGCTCGGCGAGTGCGCAAAACACGACACTTATTGATGCGCCGGTCCTTAGCAGTACTTGGTTCAATCACCTCACAATCAAAACATGAAATTCACCCTCCTTGCCGGAAGAACCCCCAAGGGGCATCCATGATTGTCAGCATCTTTAATGACGTGATTGGCCCCGTCATGCGTGGGCCATCGAGTTCCCATTGCGCCGCCGCGCTTCGCGTTGGGCGGTTGGCCCGCGACCTTATCGGCGGCGATTTCGACGACGTGCTGGTTGAGTTCGATCGCAACGGCTCGTTGCCAACCACGCACGAAACGCAAGGCTCGGACATGGGCCTGTTTGGGGGCCTGCTGGGCTGGGATGCGGCGGATGAGAGACTGCCCGACGCGGCACGGATGCTGCGCGACGCGGGGGTGCGCATCCGGATAGAAACCGTCGATGCAGGCGACCCTCACCCCAACACCTACCGGCTTGCGCTTCATAACGCGCGCGAGCGACATTCGCTCATTGCAATCTCCACGGGTGGCGGCATGATGGAAGTTATCGCCGTGGACGGCTTCAAGGTGTCCATGTGCGGGGATTGCTTTGAGACTTTGCTGTGGGTGAAGCAAAATGGACGTGAGCTTGTCGAGACGTTGGCCGCTTTGATGCAGGCCGACGAAATCCTCTTGCACGAATCCGAAGGTGGCCAACTTGTGGAAGTCAAGGCCGGGGCATTTGTGAGCAATCACATCCTTGCCGGTTTATGCGAGACTGCAGACATACTCGCCGTGAAGTGCTTGGCGCCGGTGTTGCCCGTGCTGTCGCGCAAGGGCATGAGCGTGCCATTCACGACCTGCGAAGAGATGTTGCGCCACGATGCCGGCCGGAACACCCCGCTTTGGAAGTTGGCGGTAGATTATGAAATGGTCCGCGGCAATCTGACCGCGGCAGAGGTGCTCGCCAAAATGGTGCGGATCGTCCGTATCCTGCGCCGCTCGATCCAGGAGGGGATTGCCGGTACGCACTACGACGACCGCATCCTTGGCCACCAGTCCGGAGCGTTCAAGGCGAGGATGGACGCCGGGCAATTGCTGGCGGCCGGAGTGTTGAACCGGACCGTACTCTACGTCACCGCACTGATGGAGGTAAAGAGTTCCATGGGCATCATCGTTGCCGCGCCGACGGCGGGTGCTTGCGCTGCGTTGCCGGGATCGTGCATGGCGGTCGCGGAAGAGATGGGGGTATCGGAAGAGATGATGGCGAAAGCGTTGCTGGCCAGCGGCCTGATCGGAGTGTTGATCGCCACACGCTGGACGTTTGCAGCGGAGGTGGGCGGTTGCCAGGCGGAGGGGGGTTCCGCCGCCAGCATGGCCGCTGCCGCACTCGTGACGTTGGCTGATGGGACGCTGACACAATCGGTGGCGGCGGCTTCGATGGCTTTGCAGAGCATGATCGGGTTGATTTGTGATCCGGTTGCAAACCGAGTCGAGGTGCCGTGTCTCGGCAAGAACATCTTGGCCGCAAGCAATGCGATCTCCTGCGCAAATATGGCACTGGCCGGCTATGATCCCGTCGTTCCGCTCGACGAAGTCATCGAGACCGCCCGGCGCGTCGGCAATCAACTGCCACGCGAATTGCGATGTACCGCGTTGGGCGGGCTTTCGATCACGCCGACGTCGAAAATGATTGAACAGAAGCTGGCTGCTTGCCGAAGCCGTTGCGGTGGTCATTAATAACTCTCGGCAGGCTCGTCAATCTTTTCAACTTTCGGCGAGGGCTTCTTGGCGGGCCACTCGACTTCGCCCGTATCGGAGTCTGTAAATATGATTCATAATGGGTTGAGTGGGTTGTTGAGCTGGGTGTGGCGTGTCTGCAAGGCTACGCCTGGCGGAAGCGGAAGTAGAAACTGATAACCAGGCCGTGACATGGCCGATGTGTCTCTTTGCTTATCGTTGATTGATGCCATGACCATGCAAGAAATGTCACCCGACGAGCCGAAGCCTGAACGCCGCCGGTTCCAATACAGCCTGCGGGCAATGTTCGGTCTCACAACCGGTACCGCGGCGTTTTTCGCCCTGGCTCGGATGCTTGGCTACGTCGATGCGGTGGTTGCTTTGGCCGCGATCGTGGTTCTCGTCGGCATCATGGAATACCCGCGTCGAGTTCATCTGCTTACCGGCATCCTTCTAACGCTCGTTGCCGGAATACTCTTGTGGGCCAACTTGCGGACGGAAAGACATTGGGGTTCTTTGACGCCCAATCAGTTAGATCCCGTGGCTAAATCCATGTTAGATCCCATGGCAGAATCCATGTTTTTCCGCGGTTGGCCGTTTTGCCCATGCATGGTATGTCCGATTAGCGGCTGGAAGTTTTATCCCAGTGAGCTTGGCGTTTACGACATTTTGGTCTTGGATGGCATCGTTTTCGTGGCTGCCCTGTTTGTTACAAGGGGCATCTGCGGGCTGTGCTTGCCAAGGCGAGTCAAGCCGATCATCAAAACGCCGCTGGACACGACGCATCCGTAGATCAATCCGCCGCCCGCTGGCTCGGCCTCGGTGCCGCTGGTAGAATAGCTGGAAGTTTTTCGTTATTACCGCGGCATGGAAGTAGGTCAGGCTTTCCAGCCTGACAGAACAGACAAGTCAGGCTAGAAAGCCTGACCTACGTGATTTTCTTTCGTGCCGGGGTAATAAAGCACGGGGCTTCGTTGGCTAAATCAGGAAAAAGCGAATGTGGCTACTCGAACTGCTGCTCGAAATCGTACTGGGATTCTCTGAAATCCTACTCTGGCCCGAGCAAGCCGCGAGTAGACGCTCGCGGCGCAGGGCAGAACACCATTTGCGAACTCAGTCGAAAGGGAAATCATCCTTTGACCGACAGAAGGAACTTGAGGCGTTCCTTACCGAATTGGAAAAGAACAATAATCCGCCATCGCCACCCAGTACCACCTGAATACACAGGAACACCATGACAAAGCGGACGATGAGGTTCTGGCTGCCAGCGATCTTGCTGGCGTTCTCTCCGGCCGTAGCGTACGCCGATGCGGGTACACCGCTTATGTGGGCAAGTACCCTTCACCTTCTGTTTGGCAACGCCGTCATTGGTGTTGCTGAGGGGTTGATTCTTGCCTTTCTCTTTCGGCTGAAGGGTGCCTCCTGCGTCGCAATCATGATCGCCTCCAACTACTTCTCGGCTTGGGTTGGAGGTGTGTTTCTGATCTCGACAATCACAGACTCTCTGAGCCTTGATCTTTACAACGCTTGGCGGTGGCTTTGGTGTATGGTCGTCGTTAGCTACGGCATCACGCTTGTGCTGGAGTGGCCGTTCATTGCCATCTGCCTACGCAACACCAACGGCTGGTTCCGCAAGAGCATCTGGGGTTCCCTGGTTGTGCAGTCGGCCAGCTACTTGGTTCTTTTCGGCTGGTATTGGACCGCGAGCGGAAAAACGCTCTATACAGACTTGGTCATTGTTCAACCGTCCGCGATGTCGCTCCCAAAAGACGCAATACTTTATTACATGGCCGAGAATAATGACGATGTCTACGTTCGGGATATGGGCCACGACGAAACGAGAAAGATTTGTGCTTTGACATCATCAGAGAATAGCGATCGGCTCTTCTTGAACGAGTCTCGCGTGACTGCCGGTCACTGGGATCTCATCGTTGGGCTGAACCCGTTGGTGGAACAACCAGACCCTAATCCATCCAATAGAACTGTATCCGCGGACTTGATGTGCTCTGTTGCCGAAGCACCGCTAGCCAGCCTTTGGCCCGGTGGTGAAGTCCCACGCTTTCGTGCTGACAAGAGCGGTTGGCTGTTCTACTTTGGCTGGATGGCTGGTCGTCTGACCGGCGAGAACACGATAAATGGTCGGAATGTGCTCGTATCGCTGGACACGCCTTTTGTCCGCTGGCCGGTATACTGCCCGACGCAGCTTCCGAGCGGCCAAGTGATTTTCCAACTCGGCAGGAATCAGATTTGCATTCTCGATCCAGATGAGCGAAAAATTGCGATGCTAGCCAAAGGCCGCTGGCCCGTGATAACCATAGTTGGAGGCGAGCGCATTCCCTGATAGGATGATCTCTCTCATTTTTCGCTCTGCGGCATCAAGCTTCTTCGCCACCTCACGCTAGTCCGGCCAGAGAACCATGTGGCCGCGCCCATGAGGACGAACATCAACCCGCACCAGGCTGGCGCGGCGCGGCGGACTTCGCCGAGATCAAGAATGAGCGGTTGATTGACCGAAGCGATCATCGTCAGGGTCATCAGCATACCGTAGATGGTCGTGATGATGGCACAAACGACCATCTGCACCCAGGCTGCGGCCCAGTCCGGCGCGTTGATCATCCAGACGGCATAGACCAACTGGAGAACCGCCATGAGCACGGCCGCCAATGCCCAGGGAGGTGCGACAAAAAGATTGGCATGACCCACGATCACCGGCAGCAGGCTCACGAGCGCAGCGGCGGCCAGCACAGCGGCCAGTTGAAGAGCGATTCGCCGCTCGGCCTTGCCCGGTATCGTCGTATCGGCCGGGAGATGCCTTTGGGCTGACGGCCATAGCTTGCGGAGCCAAGAGGAAAATGCGAAGCCCGCGATTCTACGTCGAACAACTGCGGCTTGGTCGCTCGGCATCGCTGCGCGTTTCGACTGCTCGACCGGCGGCAGCGGCACGGCCACCATTCCCGGTTCCCGTAGCAGGTTCGGCGGCAAAGAGCGGGGAGCGGGAAGCGGAGAGGAGGGAGTTGGAAGCGGGGAGCGGGGCTCCCTCGCTGGCGGTTTCGCAATTGGCTTTACCGACAGTCTCGCCGCAGTCGCTGGCGGCTTCGTAATTGGCTTTACCGGCGGTCTTGCCGCAGATGCTGTCGGCGGTTTCAGAGTTGGCTTTGCTACCGGTTTCGCCGCCGGATTCGTCACCGGCCCCTTGGCGGGTGTCGGCACGACCATGATCTTTCCACATGCCCCGCAACGAATCTTCCGGCCCGCAAGTTGCGAGTTAACATCGAGTACGTGTCCGGAAGGGCAGAGGAGGCGAAGGATCATTTATTCGTCGGCGTAGACTCGCGTACTTTCCTCTTTAACGACGGGGCGCTGCATTTCGTCGGTCATCAATTGACAACGAACCCGTAAGTCACCCGCCCGAACTCCTTGGGCACGCACGCGGAAGGCGGCCACTGTCTTGGGCGCAAGCTGTGGAAGTCTCTCGAAAAGAACCTTATTATCCTCTAGGGTATACCGTGTTGGTCCTTCGGCCGCCAGGGGCTTCAGCTCGGCCGGAAAAAAGATCGACATTTGCAGGTTGCTGGAGGCCTTCGATCCCTGGTTGACCACCGTGATCTCGTAGGTCGTTTCGCCGCCAATCTCCACGGGATCCTTGGTATGCGACAATTGGAAGGTCACTGACGCCATACCTTCGACCACCACGGGCTGTTCTTTCTCAACGACCAGTCCCCGCTGAGCCGATCCGCGAACTTTGATGCTAAATTGCCCCGGCTCGACCGGCAGGGTAACCAACTCAACGGTGCCACGCTGTTTGACCGGTAGTTCTTCGAGCCGCCAGTAGACGGCCCGAGAGCCTTCGTCGTAACGTCCCGCGTTGTTCGCGTTGACGAATTTCAGGCCCGCCGGCAGATAGGCCACCAGTTCGACTTGCTGTGCCGACGCCGTGCCTGGATTGGATACCGATAATTGATAGGTTGCCTCGCGTTCGAGGTAACGGCGTTTTGGACCGGCTAAGACAATGTCCAACTGCGGCGAGGTGACCTCTAGGTTAAATCGATGTTCGGCACGGAGATTCGCATCGGCCCGGGCGGTAATCACGTTGGCGATCGTGCCCGGCTGAACGGCCTTCAGGCGAAGCTGCAATTGGCGGCTTTCGCCCGGCTTCAGGTCGCCGACGGTGTATTCCAATTCGGCACCGCCGGAATGTTTCAATCCGGCGGGAATGCGCTCGGCCAGTACCACGCCGGTGGCCGCGCCGCTGCCTGGATTCGATACGGTGAAAGTAAGTATTGTTTCGTCGCCCACCAGCACACGGTTGGCGCCGGTCGTCTCGACGACCAGCTTCGGCCGCGTGACGATTGAGCGGGCCGTAACCTCGGCCTGGAAGCGGACGGTCGCCACACTGCCGACTTCGCCCTCTTCCGTCGGCATAACCTGCATTTCGACCGATGTTTCACCGCTCGGCTTGAGTGTGCCCAACGACCAGACAAGCTCTCCCCGAGCACCCAGGGACGCTGGCGGTGCCGTGCCTAGCAGACGTGTGCCGCGCGGAACCTGATCGTGAATCTCGACTTCGCTCGCAGCCACCGTGCCGGTGTTCCGCACAACGACTCGCAGCACGGCCGGTCGGCCGACCTGGATCTCCGGTGGGGCAATCTTCTGGAGAACAATCTGCGGGCTTTGGGGGCCTTCAAGCTGCTTGTTGCCCGGTTGGCCCGTGCCGCCAGCGACCGAAGAAGTTCCTGCTGCCGCATCGTCCGGCACGGCGTTACGGATCGAGCCTGGAAGATACGTGTTCCTGGGATCGGGCGGAACCAAGTGAGAACCTAACGACATTTCTCCCGAGGGAATCGGCTGGAGCGGCAATCGCGTCGAATTTTGGCTTTCGGCTGGCCGCGTTGGCACGGCATAGCGGTCGGCCGTTGTCGGCATGAGTTTGGGTTCACCTGCCGGAATACGCATCGTGCTACCCGGGTTTCCGGCATTTCCACCCTCCGGCTCGTCACCGGCTACGAGACGAATCCGGGTCGGGGCTTGGCCTTGCGGCTCTTCGCTGAACACCGGCCGCACACTGCCGTTGCTCGTTGCACGGCGGCTGCGGAGCGGATTCTCGCGCGGCGGCACGTCCGTATCGACGGGCCCCACCTGGTTCGCAAGTCCTTCACGCCCAGCAGCATCGGGCTGCCCGCGACGGAGTGGATTCGACCCATCGTCCGGCGGCGCAACGGATGCGGTCCGCTGGGCGTGAGCGATCGCCAACAGCCCCAGGGCGACAATCATTCCAAGTACGGAAGTTCGGAAAACAACGCGCTTCATTGCAAATGCCCCCAGAAGAGGGATCTTGACTACATAATGATGCGCGTGTAACTACCAAAAATAGGCATCGGGGGAAAGGGCAGTTTGGCGAAGTGGCTAAATGGGATCTCCGCCGGGTTTGCGGATAATTGTGGTGCGGGCGTCCCGCCTGCCCAAGATGT
>JBAWVO010000029.1:0-36193 GCA_037147235.1 Planctomycetota bacterium
ATTAAACCATCAGGAGGCCAGAGTCAGTTTTAACAATACACGGGACATCCCCCGGTTGAGATTGTCCCAATCCATACCAGCCCGAAGCGCAAGCGAGGCAACGACTTAGCAACCTCGCTCGCGCTTCGGGCTAGTGTCAGTCTCAACCGCGAGCAGTATAGCGTCCGTCGGGGCGTTACGGAAACCACTACAGTAGGTGCAATGCTGGGTAAGCTAGGCAAAGCTTGCTGATTATTCCTAATGTTCCGACTGCCGCTGTGACGATCCCTTGGAACGTGGGATCGTGTTCCGGTTCTTAGGACTTGCTTTTCCGTGGCGAATCGCGTGCGCAACAAAACGATCAGTGTGGCTGCCTGCCTGTCCGGTTGCCTCGTGGCATTCGGGCTGTCGGGCTGCGTGCATCGTCGGTGCTGCCACAGTGCTGTTGCAAAGGAAGTGGAGCCGGCAGCCGCATCAGCCGAGCCAGTTCCAGTTCCTGGCGCGTTGGAATATCCCCGCTTTCATCCCGTGCCAACGCGGCCTGTATTTTTGCCCCAGGGAATTGCCGCCCCCCCTGCCGAGGTGCAACTGGTGCCGACTGAGCCGCCGTCGCTGACCGCCGTGCCAAGCGATGGCTGGCGGCCGCCCCGTAAATAAGGCCAGGATTTTAGTTGTGGCCGGTCTCCTGACCGAGCCACACCGCCGGTCTTAGTTGGCCAGGATTTCTGCTCATTCTGGTAGCCTGGGTGGTTTGTTCCGGTGGTAAGGAAGCCGATCAAGGACTCGCTTCCGCATGTCCGATCTAGCAAAGGTGTTACGGCGCTCACGCGATAGCAAGAGTGCCCAAGGTCACACCTACCGCGACAGGACAACCATGCTCGACCGATCGGCTCGAAAAATATCACGGACAGCCGGGTGGCGATTGGCGATGCTAGCTTGTGCCGGACTTCTGCCCGGGTTCGCCATAGCCTCGGACCAGCGATTGACGCCGATCGTCAAAGCGGCCCAAAAGGCCAAGCCCTCGGTGGTGAGTATCCGCGGCGAGAAGTCGGTTCTCCCCAGCTCGCAAGCCGGTGCCAACGAGGCACCGCGGCGAGTCAACGGCATGGGAACCGGCGTCGTCATCGACCCGCGAGGGTATATCCTTACAAACTATCATGTGGTCGATGGCGTTCACGAAATCCAAGTCACCACGGCCGACAGTAAGAAGTACGTTGGCAGCATTGTTGCCCGTGACACCGAAACCGACTTGGCGGTGATCAAGATCAGTCCCAAGGAAAAGATGGAAGTGATCACCCTGGGCACGTCCTCGGACCTCATGCAGGGCGAAACGGTGGTTGCGGTCGGGAATGCCTTTGGCTATGACTTCTCGGTCACGCGCGGCATCGTCAGTGCCTTGCATCGAGCAGTACAGATCAACGACGCTCAGTATTACGATGATTTGATCCAGACCGACGCGCCCATCAATCCGGGCAACTCGGGCGGGCCTTTGTTGAATATCGACGGTGAGATGATCGGAGTCAATGTGGCGGTACGGGCCGGCGCGCAAGGAATCGGTTTTGCCATCCCGGTTGATAAAGCCATGAGCATCGCTGCGACGCTTCTGGCCTCCGGCGACGCGAAGTCGTGGCACGGGCTGGTGGCAGCTCCCGACGCTCCCGCGTCGCTCTCGGGAATGAAACTTGCCGCCATCGAGAAGAAAAGTCCCGCGGCGGAAGCCGGTCTGAAGGAAGACGACGTGATCACGGTGGTTGGCGAGGCGGAGATTCATCGGGCCATCGATTTCCAACGCGAAATGCTTGACCGCAAGGTGGGCGACAAGGTGGATATGACCGTCCAGCGCGACGGCAAGTCCTTGAACGTCAGCCTTGTACTCGGCGAGATTCCCGATTCTTCGCGAATCGCAAATACGGGCGTCTGGGAAGTCCTCGGCCTGGAGTTGCGGGCCATGCCCACTGCCGATTTCAAGCAGAAGTTCCACACGCGCTACCGAGGCGGCTTGGCGGTGGTTGACGTTCGCCGCAACAGCCCTGCTGCCGAGCAGGGCATTCGCTCCGGCGATGTGCTGGTGGGCATGCATATTTGGGAGACCGTTTCGCTGGATAATGTGGCTTATATTCTCAAGCGGCCCGACTTCAGCAGCATCGCGCCGATGAAGTTCTTCATTCTCCGCGGCAACGAGACCCTTTACGGTTTCATGCCCGTGAGCTTGAAGGTTGCCCGGCAACCGTAAGGTAGCAGGCACAGTCCCTATGCCGTCCGCCCTGCGGCCCTAGCCGTAGGTTGTTTTGGAATATGGAACAGCAGTTCATCGCCTGGCTCCGCGAACGTCTCCCGGCCCACCCGTTGTTGCGCCTAGGCCCAGGCGACGATGCGGCCGTGCTGCGGATGGCCGGCATTGATGAATGTGTTATCACGGTCGATCTGCTTACCGATCAGGTCGACTTCCTCTTGGCCGAGGTCGATCCTCGCCGCGTCGGCCGAAAGGCATTGGCGGTGAACCTCAGTGATCTGGCGGCAATGGCCGCCCGCCCCCTAGCTGCCGTGCTGGCCGTCGCTTTGCCGCGCCAGGGCGGACTCGAGTTGGCCGTGCAGCTTTATGAAGGTATTCTGCCGTTGGCTGAAAAGTACCATCTGGCCATTGCCGGCGGCGACACGAATAGTTGGGACGGCCCTCTGGTCATCACGGCCACTTTGCTCGGCCAGGTCACCGCTCGCGGGCCGCTCTGTCGCAAGGGTGCGACGGTCGGCGACCGGATCATCGTCACCGGGGCTTTTGGCGGTAGCATCCTGGGAAGGCAGTTCGACTTTGAACCACGAGTCAACGAGGCCTTGCTGCTCAAGGATCGCTACGTATTGCATGCCGGCATGGACGTCAGTGATGGGTTGGCGATCGATCTCTCACGGCTGGCTCGCGAAAGCGGTCTGGGCGCAATCGTCGATACGGATTGCATACCGATTCACGAAGATGCCCGGCAACTGGCAAGACAGCGCAACGACGGCCGCACGCCGCTCGAACATGCCTTGGGCGACGGCGAAGATTTTGAGTTGCTGCTGGCCGTCCCGCCCAACGAGGCCCGGCGGATGCTCGCCGAGCAGCCGCTTGGGGTGCCGCTGACCGACATCGGCTTTTATACCGCTGAGCCAGGCCTTTGGCAGCGCGAGTCTGGCGGTCCCATCCAACCGTTGACGCCGTCGGGCTGGGAGCATAACTTTACATAGACTCCCCTCGCCCTGTACTCAGGGAGAGGGGCAGGGGGTGAGGGAGCCTACCATTTTTTCTTTTCCACAACAGAGACCCTACATAAGATGCCTCCCATCCTATTCCATGCTGAAAACGAAGCCGCTACCACGGCCTTGGGCCATGCCTTGGCCGACGTGCTGCCGCCGGGCACCACGGTTGCTCTTTGCGGCACCCTGGGAGCTGGCAAAACACGGTTGGTGCAGGCTATCGCCGAAGGTCTGGGCGTCAATCGCCGCGACGTAGTCAGCCCCACGTTCGTGCTTATTCAGGAGCATCGCGGCCGGCGGATGATCTATCACATCGACGCCTATCGCCTTCGTGACGACGATGAGTTCCAGCAACTTGGCCCCGACGAGTATTTTGAGAGCGACGGTCTGGTACTCATCGAATGGGCGGATCGCGTCGAAGGGTCGCTGCCCCGCGAGTACGTCGAGATTTGCATCGAGGTCACCGGCATCGAGTCGCGGCGATTTGAGATTCGCGCCATCGGCCGCCGATTTGAAGAAGTTCTGCGGCAGTTGAAGGTGGGAGGAAGGGATTAAAGCGTGGAGCGGGTGGCGTGGAGCCTTGGGCCGGGGGTGAGGGCCGCCATCTCCCCTTGCGCCCTCTCGCGGTGAATTCTAAATTCTTTTGACAGAAATATGAGGGACAGAAAAATAAGTATTGACTATATATCGCAATTATGCGATAATATCAGAATGGACAAAGCGTGATTGGTGAACGAAAGGTGACGATGCCCAAGACAGATGTAGTGTTCTTCGCAGAGGATGGAGCGGCTCCGTTACTTGATTGGCTCGACAAGCAGGATCGCAAGGTCCAGGACAAGTTTCTGGTAAAGATCGAACGGCTCGAAGAATGTGGGCACGAACTTCGCCGCCCGGAAGCAGATTACCTGCGGGATGGAGTTTACGAACTACGGGTGCGGCATAGAAGTGTCAATTATCGAATGCTTTACTTCTTCCATGACCAGAGTGCTGTGGTTTCGCACGGTCTGACGAAGGAGGATGTCGTGCCGGATCGAGACATTGACTTAGCCATGTCGCGCAACATGCAATTCAGGCAAGCCCCCGAGATGCACACTTATCAGGAGAGAACCGATGGCTGAAAAAACAACCAGCAACGCAGTGGAAATCCTCCATGGCAAGTATGTGAAGGACGATCCGAAGAGAAAGGCTTCGGTTGAAACTCAGCGAGTAAATGCGGAGATCGCCCGGCTAATCCATACCATGAGAACCGAGGCAGGGCTGACACAAGGGCAACTCGCGGAACTTGTTGCAACAACACAATCAGTCATCAGCCGCCTCGAAGATTCCGACTATGAAGGTCATTCCCTGTCAATGCTCCATCGCATCGCAAAAGCACTGCAAAAGACTCTGACGGTGGCAATGACGGCGAATACCTAGTTTTTTGTTTGAAATCCAAGTGTTCCCCTCCGTCCTCAAAGAAAATTCACCGCAAAAGAACACAGAGAACGCAAAGAACCGAATCTTTCTCCTCCTCCCCTCGCCCGTACTCGGGAGAGGGGGGCCGGGGGTGAGGGCAGCCATTTCCCTTTGCGTCCTCTCGCGGTGAATCCTAAATTCTTTTGACAGAAAAATGAGGGACAGAAAAATAGGGAAGAAAGCAATGAACCGCGGATGACACGGATAGGGAAAGATAAATATCCTTCCTGCATTTGTCTTTCCGTCATCCATCTTTCTGTCATTTTCCCCTTTTCGTGTCCTTTCGTGTTTTTCGTGGCTTCCCCCTTCTCCCTTTTCCAATTATGCCGCTTCTATCACTGCCCACCGGTTTACTCTTCGCTTCGCAGCGATTGTTCCGAAAACAACTGAGGTGATCCATCGTTGCAAGCCCCAAGGGCCCGTATTATGAAAACATGGAAACTAGGTGTTGTGGTACTTGTTGCTAACCTGTTGGTTGGTATGGCGATGGCGGCCAATCCCGTGGCCGTAGCCTCGACTCCCTCGTTAACTCCTTGCGGCACAGCCCTATGCACGAGTGCCTATTATTGTCCAAAGCCGATGCCTTGCCTGGCGTGTCTTCCCTGCGACGGCATCTGCGTGCCGTATTGCCCGAAGCCAATGCCCTATCTGACCTGCCCACCCTGCGACGGCATCTGCGTGCCCTATTGCGGCAAGCCGATGCCCCGTCTTTGCACGCCTATCGTCCGGCCGGAATGTTGTCAGATGCCCCCTTGCCCAAGGGTGCCACCAATTGTCGGCCGTCCTCGGTCCGCGACATTTGCTCCTTGATCATAACCTTGCCAACTGCTAGCGTAGGGTGCGCGGAGCGAACTGCCCGGCAAATGGTGGGTTGCGCACGAAGTCGAGACTCTGACGGTATCGTTTCCCAGGGTAGTCGCTGCGCAACTACCCTGGGCTAGGGGACATAACGCCGTCGGCGTAGAGAATGGATGGACACGAGTTCCCGGTATCGGCGGGGTCAGGAGACCCGCGCCGAACCTAGAAGCTATCGCGACGCCTGCACTCGTTTCTGCACGTCGGTCTCCAGGACGCCAAAAGTAGCCTCATGGCGCTGGACCGTCATCTGCAGCGCGTAAAGCATCCGCTTTGCCGTGTAAAAGTTCGTCACGATCCGCTGCGTAATGGCAATCGGCACCGTCGGCACACCGAACGGCTGGGGGTTCAGGCCGAAATCGATGATCAGTTCCTCGGGCGTGCCCGTCACGCGGCAGAAATTTGAATAAAGCGGACTGGCTTTGGTGTCATCGATGTGTACCTCCTGCCGTTGCGCGGCAGGAGCCGCCACGGGAGCAGCAGTTTCGGGAGATAGGTTTTCTGAAGATTCGCTCACAGTTTACCCCTTGGTTAGGAAATTAGTTGCCCGCCAGAATATCAAGTGCGTCAGACTTTCCAGCCCGACCCTGTCTGGTCTTGGTCAGGCTGAAAAGCCTAACGTAGGACAATTCTAGCATATTGAGAGCGATTGTCAAAGAAATAGTTCAGGTAATTCCAGAACCATGCGTCAGCCCGCGGGGAGCTTGAGTTCGACCGTGGTGCCGCCGCTCGGCAGCGAAACTTTCCTCGAGATTGACTTGCCTTCGTACGTAGCGGTAACTTCATAGTCTCCCAGGAATGCGCGGAGGGCGGTCGCTCCGTCGTGGTCGGTCTTCAGCGCGGCATTCGTGCGCCATTGGCGGAATACGAGGTCCATCCATGCCAGGCCATTGGGCTTGATCGTCCAATCGGTGCGCCATAAAGCGGCCTCGGGAAGCCAATGGCGTCCCTCCCAGAATCCCCAGAGCGTGATTTTTTCCACGGCCGGGTGGGAGTAGAGTACGGTCATGATGTCGCGCTGGTAGTCGGCCTGGACGGCCTCGTCGGAGAGGTTGATGTCCAACTCCGAGGCATGGAGCGGATAACCGAAGGCCGCGAAGCGATCGAGCATCGCCATGCAGTCGTCCGGCGCACGGAGGATTTGGCTGAAGTGGCACTGCAAGCCGACAACGTCCATTGCCGTGCGCTGCTCTTTCAAATAACGGATCCACGCCAGATATCCGTCGATATGCTCCCGGCTGGGATTGGCCATGTCGCCAAAATCGTTGACGGCCAACCGCAGCGATGGGTCGATTTGCTTGGCCCGGCGAAAGGTTTCGACGACGAGCCGCTTGCCCTCTTCGTCCCCCAGGGATTCCTGAAAAAATCGGTTCGTGTGGAGTTCGTTCAGGGCATTCCACTCCCTGACCTGGCCCTTGCAGGCATTGAGCTTTTCATCGACATGAGCCATGACCAGACGACGGACCTCGTCGGGCTTGGTCTTGGCCGCAACAAGGCGCTCAGGCAGGCCATCGGAAATATGCGGCCATAGGATGTGGCAGCCATGGACGTATTTCCCATGCTCGCGCAGCCACTTGATCGCATCGAGCGCAACCTGATGATTCGATTCCCAGGGGATCTGGCAGGTTTCGTATTCGATGGTGACGTGGGTAAAGAGTTTGTCGACCATGTCGCGATAACGGTCGGCGTCAGGGCCTTTCCGCCGCACCAGCATACTGCTGGAAACGGCGGTAGCGAAGGGAAATGCCTGCCTCGTCATGCGGACCTCAACGGCCGCACCCTCAGTTGGCGTGCCATCGGCGTTGAGGACGCGGATATTCAGATCGCCTTTGCGAAGCTTGTCGATTCGCTGGGCGGCCGCCTTGCGCCAGGGAGCGGTGGCTTCTCGCCCCGGATAGGTCAGGACGGCGGGCGGGCGGTTTTCGCCGCCGCGAACCTCCACGGTCGTGGTGAAGGCGATGACCGCAAGAAAAACGATGCTGCAAGCCAGCCACGCGACGGTTTTGAACATCATTCGCGACATCAAGCCTGTTTCGGAAAGAGTTTCCGTAGATATTGCAGATTCCGACGATGGCTCTCGTCAAACCCTAACGGCTTCTTGCCGGAAACCTCGATCCACTGTTCAATTTGCAGCCAGCCACGATAGCCGATGGCATCCATGCCGCGTCGAACCTGGGCAAAATCGATTTTCCCCTCGCCCAGCAATATGCTGCCGCAGTCCTTGGCGTGGAACTCGCAGATGCGGTCCTTGAGCAGGGTGATTTCCTGCACGACATCGCGGCCGGCGACGTGTGCGTGGGCCGTGTCGAAGTAGGCTTTCACGGCGGGGGAGCCGATTCGATCAAGAATCTTCAAGTAATGCTCCACGCTGCACTCACCCTCCAGGCCGAGAACGACCCCGGCCTTTTCCGCTTTGGGGGCATGCTCTTTCAGCCGGCCTACGAAGGCATCGATCTTGCCGGCAGGCTGGAGGATATCGCTTTTGCCGAAGCAAGCCACAAGAATGATTTTCTGATTCATTGCCGTGGCGATATCGATTGCGGCATCCAAGATCGCCGGGGCGCGCTTGTCGGTAGCCAAGGGAAGACCGCCAAAGATGCCCAGGGCCAGAGAAGCAATCTCGACATGATGCTTTTGGGCAAGCGTCATAAATTGCTTTTGCCGATCGGGATTACGCATCGCCTCGACATTTCCCAGATCCACTTGGACACCATCCAGCCCGAGTCGCGCGGCGACCGCAAACGCCTCGGGGTTGTTGGCGCCCTTCAATTCCCAATCGACACCGCCGATCTTAAAACCCTTGGCTGGGCTTTCCGGGCCATCGGCTGCCAAGAGCGGGCTAGTGACTGCTAGCGCGGTTAAGGCAGCGGCTTGCTTGAGAACGTCGCGTCGTGAAGTGCGTGTTTTCATTAGTACGGTTTCGTCCTACCGGGCATGGCGCAGGCATAGGTGCCGTCCGGGCGTGGCTTGACTGGCGTGTCCGCGTCCCAGGCAAGTATTTTGGGGGAGAGGTCTCGTTGCGAGTTAATCGCCTTGTCCCACCGAATGACTTGGCCCGAGTAAGTGGCCATGCGCCCCATAATGGCCGTCATGGTACTCTTGGCCCCGTTATCGGCTTCGTTGTAGGGCTTACCGGCCAGCATGGCGGCGAAGAAGTCGTCCATTTCCTTCTGATGTCCGTCGGCTCCCACGCGCCAGCGGATCGGTTTCTGCCCGTTCACCGAGAGGAAGGAGTTGCCGACGCCGTTCAAATCAACCCGACCCTTGGTGCCGTGGGCGTGTTGCGAATAGTTAAATCCCGTTTCGTTGATCTGACGGCAGTAGCTGAACATTTTCAGGCCGTTGGCAAACGTGAACTCGACCGTGTGATGGTCGAAGATTTCGCCGTATTCCTTGCCGATGCGAACCTGCCGGCCGCCGATCCCTTCGGCCTCGACAGGATACCCCTGGGCAATCCAATTGCCCACGTCGATGTCGTGTACGTGCTGCTCGGCAATATGGTCGCCCGAGAGCCAGGTAAAGTAATACCAGTTATTGACTTGGTACTGAAATTCCGTCTGACTGGGTTGCCGGGGCCGAATCCAGATTTCGACGGTGTTGAAGTAGACCCGCAGGAAATTCAAGTCACCGATGGCCCCGTCGTGGATCTTCTGGACCGCCTCACGATATCGGTCTTCGTGGCGGAGGTGGTGGCCCACGGAGACCAAGAGACCTTTCTTCTTGGCGTCTTCGTTGGCGGCCAGGACGCGTCGAACGCCCGGGCTGTCGGTCGCCACCGGCTTCTCCATGAAGACATTCTTGCCAGCCTTCACAGCCGCCTCGAAATGCGCTGGGCGGAAGCCGGGTGGGCTGCACAACAGCACCATGTCCACCCCGGAATCGATCAGATTCTGATAGCTGTCCAGTCCGGCGAACCTCCGCTCGGGCGTCACATCAACCAGGTCGGGTTGGTCCTTGCACTCCTTGCGGATGTTTTTCAGGCTGATCTCCAGCGGGCCGCTGAAGGCATCGGCCATGACAACGAGTTTGAGCTTGGCACCGGCCGCGTTCTTCAGGGCATTGACGGCCGCCCCAGTGCCTCGGCCCCCGCAACCCACCAATCCAATCCGAATGATATCGCTACCGGCCGCATGGGCGGAGCGTGCCAGGCTCAAACCGCCCGCTAACATCGCGCCGGCTGTGGCCGACTTGGCAAGGAATTCGCGACGGGAAGTGAATAATCGTGGGGACTTAGGATTCATTACTTTTGGCTCCTGTTTCTCAGGTCTTTCATGTATTCCAGCGCAAGCTGAGTCTGGTTGTGGACGTAATCGATGCCTGCCGGCTTTCCATTCTCGATGCCCGGATGGCAGAATTCCCAGTCCATATAACCATCGTAACCTGAAGCGATAAGTGCTGCAACGTAAGCAGGGTAGGCCACCCGGCGAGTCCAGAAGCGATCGTCGAAGTAACCTCCTCCCACCAACTCCACACCGCCGTCCGGCTTGCGGAGGAACTCGGCGTTGAAGTGCGAGTGGACCTGGAGCTTGCCCGAGGCTTTCACCATCTCGCGGGCATGTTCCGCCGACTCGGCCTCCGGTTCGATGTTGATGTCCATGCAAGCCTTGAGGGCCGGTGAGCCGACATCCTGAATCAACGACAACACGTCCTGATAGTTATTCACCACGTCGGGGCCGTGGTTCTGCATTGCCAGGACGATACCGTAGTCTTCTGCCACCTTGGTCAGTTCGCGGAGGCAATCGACCACGAACTGCCTGCGATCACCTTTCCAAAAGCCGTATTGATTGTAGCCGTATGTCTCGTCGTAGGTCGCCAGACCGTCATGGAGCGTAATCCCTCGCCAGGCGGCGAAGATCTTGCACATCGGCACCCCGAGATCGTGGGCTAGCTTGATGCACTCCCTCACGTAACAGAGCATGGCCTCGCGATGAACGGGCACCGGGCTGGAGAAATCGCAATTCGGCGAGATTGCGGGTATGGGCAACTCGAGTTCACCGGAAAGGTCGCGGAGCCGCTTTCGATCATCCGCGGAAAGGTCCATCGGGGCCGCGTGGGGTCGCTCCGCGTCCAGTTCCACACCCTCCCAGCCTTGCTGCTTGGCAAGCCGCATCAGGCTGAAAACGTCCAAGGCTTCGCCGCGATACCAAATACCGCGATAGGTAATGCTGTAAATGCCGATTTTCATGATTTGTCCTCGTAGGTCAGGCTTTCCAGCCTGACAGCGATTGTTAATGTCAGGCTGAAAAGCCTGACGTACTGCGTATTCTGGTGGTGGTTAAAAAAACGGCTCTTCCGGTATCTCAATTTGGCCACGCCTCTTTCACCGCGCGGCTCCACTCGTCGGCCATCAGTTGATGGCCGGCCCAGCCCGGATGCACACCGTCAAAAAGCCAGTACTCCGCGGGGGCTTGCTGGCAGGCATCGTCAAATACCTTTTGAAAATGAACCACGGGGAGCTTGTGCTTTGCCCCAAGATTCGCCACAATCTGCTGGATCTTCTTGACGGCCGCATCCCACTCTTTCCAGCGGGCCTTGGTCACGGAACCAGGAAGAAGGAACGGCTCGCAAAGGACGATCTTGATGCTCGGCAGCGCGGTCTGCGTATCGGCGATCAACTTGTCGTAGGTCGCTTCAATTTCCGCGTACTTGATTTCCTTGTTTCCGGCGAGATTGAGCCAAACATCATTTACGCCGATCAGGATGCTGAGCACGTCGGGTTTCAAGGCGAGGGTGTCGCCCTGCCAGCGTTTGACAAGGTCGGAAAGCTTGTTGCCGCTGACGCCGCGATTGAAGAAGGCCAGTTTGCGCTCTGGAAAGTGCCCGCCGTAATTGGCGGCAATAACATAAGGGTAGCCATGTCCAAGGACGTGGTCCTGGTAGGCACCGCGACGGTCGCGGCCACCATCGGTAATCGAGTCGCCTTGAAAAAGAACCCGCGCACCCTCCCGGAAAATGGCCGGCGGAGCGTCGGCCGCCTGGCCCGAGGAGGAGACGGCAGCTAGGGCAGCGGCCAGCAAGACCAGGGCGGTGGCAAGGGAGATGGTTTTGGACATAAGGCGTTTCTCTCGCAAGAGATAGGGTGGGCCGAGCAAGCTCGGCCCCATCGACAGCATGGGTTAATTCGCCCGAATCTGTAGGCCGTCCGGCGTTCCCTTTTCCAGCTTTAGCTCGATCACGGTGAAGACCGGATCGCGCTTGTTCGCGGCGAGCGTCAATTCGGTCTTGGAACCGCTTTCCGTGACGGCAACCACATCGCCGCCAACCAGCTTCTTGGCTTCCAGGACCTTCGTGGGCAGGCGATTGAAGCGGAACTTATCGCCCTCCCATTGCCTGATGAAGAGGTAAACGGTATCGCCGCGATGTGTCGACATACCCCACTTCGCTTTGGCGAACGGGCCGCCGCGCGTGCCGTAGATGGCTTCGGAACGGGGCTTGATCCACTCGCCGACCTGCTTGAGCAGTTTCACTTGGCGTTCTTCGATCTGGCCCGTGGGCATGGGGCCGATATTCATCAACAGATTTCCGCCACCCGCCGCACATTCGACGACCATGCCTGCGGTTTGTTCAAAAGAGTACATCCGGCCGCCGGGACAATACGACCATATTCCGCCGACGAGCGTCATGCACGATTCCCAATCGTTGCGAAGGTCCATGGCGCCGATCGATTGTTCGGGAGTGCCGAAATCGCCCCGGGTGGCCTTTAAGATCTCGGGCGTGGGACGGCGATCCTCACGCGAGACGGGCCCGCAGAACGCGGCGGCGCGGCTGTTCACGATCAAATGCGGTTGGAGACGATACATCATGGAAAACAGTTCGTCAAACCGCCACTTACCCCAGTCGCGCCCGCCGACATGGTCGAACCACATCACGTCGACCTTGCCGTAGTTGGTCAGAAGTTCCTCAACCTGGCCGCGATAGAATGCGTCGTATTTCTTGTTGTCGCCGACGAGATAATCGGGGTGATACCAGTCGCGCGTGGAGTAGTAGAGGCCCAATTTCATGCCGCGCTTATGGCAGGCGTCGGCAAATTGCTTGATGATGTCCTTCTTGTACGGCGTGTAGGCGATGCTGTGCTCCGACAGCTTGGTGTCGAACATCGAGAAGCCATCGTGGTGCTTGCAGATGAGGACCATGTACTTCATGCCCGCGTCTTCGGCAATCTTAACAAACTCGTCGGCGTTGAATTTCACCGGATCGAACCGCTTATAGAGGTTGTCGTAGACGGGATCCATTTTGTGCGTGTTCTGCACACCCTTAATGTCCCACGGCTTATCGCCGCCCCGGCTCCAACTGAGATCCTTGCCGGTCAGCGAGCAGGGCCCCCAATGCACGAACATGCCGTACTTGGCGTCCCGCCACCATTTCATGCGCTCGTCGCGCTGCTTGGAGGTTTCTTTAAGCTGCGGTACGCCGCTGAGGTCAACGGTTTCCGCACCTATGGCCGGCATGGCCGTACCGGCAAGAAAAGCCAGGGTCATCAACAACCCGGCAACCACGCCGCCTTGATTCATTCGATTACGCATTCGACTTCTTCCTTCATTTCAATAGAGGTGTGACTGGATTTACCCAAAAATGGCGTCCACTCATGGTTTTCGGAGGGCATATCGCCCAGGGAGCATACCCCCTCCGCCATTTTCAGGCTAGATACCATTATTCTTGCTCCACGAGCTTCTGTCAAGATGGGTGTCGGGGCAAGATGGGCTGTTAAGATGGGTAATTTTCCTTTTCCTGGCAGGAACTGGTTGACGCGGCTACCCTCCGTGGTTTATGCTCATGATCTATGAGGTGTGGCTCGGTCAGAGACCGGCCACAACAATCCATGTTCGGCGAGGGTCTCCCGACCCCGCCGAAAGGTCGGTCAGAGACCGGCCACAACAAGGAATATCAAGTAGGTCAGGCTTTCCAGCCTGACTTTGTCCCAGATCGCGGTCAGGCTAGAAAGCCTGACCCACGACAATTTTATTTAGACAAGGACCTTCCATGCGTATCCTTCCATCAGCGTTATTCGCTTTCGTCTTGACCCTTGCGAGTACTGCGGCAGCAGCCGATGCACAGCCACGGCAAGGGCTTCGTGAAGTACCCAGCGCGGCCGTGAATCTCGTCGGAGGATTCTGGGGTCCTCGCCTGAAAATCCACCATGAGGTGACGATCCCCCATGCCTTGGACTGCTTGGAGAAGGACGGGCACGTGACGAATTTCGACAAAGCGGCAAAGGCAGAAAGTGGGCAAAAGCCCAGCGGACATCCCGCCTTCGACTCCGATCTGTACAAGGCACTCGAAGGCGCGTTGCTTTCACTCCAGCGTCACGACGATGGCAAATTGCGAGAGCGCGTAGACGGCATTCTCAACCGCATCCTGGCGGCGCAACAGAAGGACGGGTTTTTGATCTCGTACTTCATTCTCAAGGACCAGGATCAGCGATGGAAGGACCTGCGGCTCATGCACCCAATGTACAACGCGGGGCACTTCTTCGAGATGGCCGTCGAACATTATCGCCTGACCGGCGATCCCAAGGCACTCGATGCCGCCAAGCGGTTTGCCGACCATATCGACACGATCTTCGGGCCCGGCAAACGCTACGATGTCGATGGGCACCAGGAAGTCGAGTTGGCACTGGTCAAACTGTATCGTGCCACCGGCGAGAAGCGGTATCTCGATTTGGCGAAATTCTTCCTCGACGAGCGCGGTTATGTTCATGGAACGGAACACAAACTCTTCGACCCCAAAACAGCCATCGCGCCGGTACAGCCCGAGGGTGTTCTGACACCGGAGCAACGCCGCGAGTTTTGGCACGACCAACTGCGACTCCGCAACGGCCGGATGCAGGACCACAAACCGGTCATTGAGCAGCATGAGGCAGTCGGCCACGCCGTGCGGGCCGGGTATATGTATGCGGCCATGGCCGACATGGTTCGCTTCATGGACGCCCCCGGCTACGAAAAAGCCCTGGATGACCTCTGGAGCGACGTGGTCGGCCGAAAGATGTATGTCACCGGCGGCATCGGCAGCGGCCAGTACGACGACGAAGGTTTTGGCGATCCGTACCTGCTGCCCAACGATTCCGCCTATTGCGAATCGTGCGCGGCCATCGCCCACGTACTCTGGCAGCACCGCATGAATCTGCTCAAGGGACAGGCCAAGTATGCCGACGTGATGGAACTTGCCCTCTACAACGGGGTACTCTCGGGGATCTCGCTTTCCGGCGACCAGTTCTTCTACCAGAACCCCTTGACCAGCGAGAAAGGCGAACGCCGAAAAAAGTGGATTGGACTCTCCTGCTGCCCGACCAACATGGCCCGCATTATTCCGCAGGTCGGCGGCTTGGCATACGCGGTCGGCAAGCGGCAGGCCTACGTCAACCTGTACGTGGCCGGCGAGGCCACACTCAAGATCGACGAGGGGGCAACCGTCAAGCTGAACCAGCAAACCGATTACCCGTGGAACGGCCGTATCCGAATCACGGTCACACCGGATCAGGCGTCCGAATTCACGTTATGCCTGCGGGTTCCAGGTTGGGCGATGGGCCGGCCTGTTCCCAGCGATCTGTACCATTATTGTAGTGTAGTCGGGAAAAAGGACGCAGGCGAGACGCCTGCACCACAAAAGGACGCAGGCGGGACGCCTACGCTACAAGTCAACGGCCAGTTGGCCGATGTCGCGCCACAGCAGGACGGCTACTTGCATCTGCAACGTCGTTGGCAGGCTGGCGACGTGGTGGAATTGGACCTGCCCATGCCGGTCCAGCGGGTCCATGCCCACGAGAAAATGAAGGAAAACCAGGGGAAGGTGGCCTTGATGCGCGGCCCGATCGTCTATTGCCTTGAAGCGGTCGATCAGCCGGCGGGCGTGAAACTTTCCCAACTGCGACTGGCGGGGGATGCCGACTTACGAGCGGAGCATCGGCCGGAACTCCTGGGTGGCGTAATCGTCGTGCAAGGTAATGCTCTGGCCGACGCCGATCGTCCGGTCATGATGACCGCCGTGCCGTACTGCGCTTGGGCAAATCGAGATAAGTTAGCGATGCGCGTGTGGATCGACGAAGCCCCTGCGAAGGGCGTGCAAGCGGCGAAACCAAGCCCTTTGCAAGCCCAGAGACATCCCACCGCGGAAAACGGCCGCCGGGTGGTTTCACTCGACGGAACGTGGGAAATTTCCGAAGGGTCGATGACGGCAAGCACCAACCACTTCGAGCATAAGGTTCCCGTTCCCGGGTTGGTCGATATGGCCCAGCCGGCATTCGCCGAAGTGGGCGTTAAGAGCAAACTGCGCGAGGCATTTTGGTATCGCCGCACGTTCCGTGTCGAGGATCCCATTCCAGCCGTGGCACTCCTGAAGGTCCACAAAGCGATGTTCGGCACGCGGGTCATCCTTAACGGGAAACCGCTGGGCGATCACCTGCCGTGCTTCACGCCGGGAATCTTCGATGCCCGCTCTGCGCTGCGTGTCGGCGACAATGAGATTCTCATCCGTGTCGGTGCGTTCCGCGAAAGTGTTCCGCGGCCGATTCCTGACGGTTGGGACTACGAAAAAACCAAGTTCATTCCGGGCATCTACGATTCCGTGGAGTTGATCCTGAGCGGTTCTCCGCACATTGCCCGCGTTCAGGCCGTGCCGGACATCGAGAAGAAGTCGGTCACGGTCCATGCCTGGCTGCGGCCGTCGGATTCTTCTGCCGCGGTGAAGCTCAAGTTTACGGTTCGCGAGGCCAAAAGTGGTCAGATTGCAGGGGAGGGAGAATGTGAGATCCCGGCCGCCGGCAGCGGCGTGGAGCGCAGCGGCCAGGTGCCCATCGCCCTTCGTGATTGCCGCCTCTGGTCACCTGAAAGCCCGTTTCTTTATGAACTGGAGGTCCGCAGCGAAGCCGACGTTTGCCAGACTCGTTTTGGCATGAGGTCCTTCCGACTGGACCCGGCCACGGGACGGGCCGTGTTGAATGGGCGGCCTTACTTCATGCGAGGCAGTAACTTCACGCTCTATCGCTTCTTTGAGGATTCCGAGCGTGGCGACAAGCCTTGGCGAGAGGAGTGGGTCCGCCGCCTGCATAAGAAGTGTCGCGAAATGCACTGGAACTCGTTGCGTTATTGCATCGGCTTTCCGCCCGAGGCATGGTATCGCATCGCCGATGAGGAAGGCTTCCTCATTCAGGACGAGTTCCCCATCTGGAAGATGAAGAATCAGCGAGGCGATTTCGACGGCAACGAGCTGGCCCAGGAGTTTACCGAGTGGATGCAGGAGCGTTGGAACCATCCCTGCGTGGTCATCTGGGACGCCTGCAACGAGACGCACAACGGAGAGACCGGCAAGGCCATCCAGAAGGTCCGCAAGCTGGACTTTTCCAATCGGCCTTGGGACAACGGCTGGTTCCAGCCGATGGTTCCAACCGATTCGTGGGAACAGCATCCCTATCACTTCATCGATTCCAATTTCAAGCTGGCCTACATCGCCAAGGATGGCGGCATGTTGGGGTGGAAGCCGGGCAAAAGCCCGATCATCGTCAATGAATACGGCTGGCTCTGGCTCAACCGAGATGGGACGGTCACCACGCTTACCCGCGACCTTTACGGGAAACTGTTGGGGCCCAACGCGACGACCGCCCAGCGCCGCGAGCTTTATGCCCGCTATCTAGCCGCCGAGACCGAGTTCTGGCGGTCGCATCGCGCCTGTGCGGGGGTTCTGCACTTCTGTGCCTTGGGCTATGCTCGCCCGGACGGCCAGACCAGCGACCATTGGCTGGACGTGGAAAAGCTCACCTGGGAGCCGGAATTCTTCAAGTATGTTCGCGATTCCTTCGCACCCGTGGGAATCATGATCGATGCCTGGGCCGGAGAATATCCAGCCGGTAAGACACACGAGTTTCCGGTCGTCATTATCAACGACCTCTACGACGATTGCCGCGCGGAGGTGTCGTTCAAGCTGCTCTTGGATGGCAAGGCCGTTTCCGAGGATCGCCGGCCTTGTGAGGTTCCCGCACTACAAAAGCAAACGCTGACGTTTACCGTCAAACTGCCCGAAAAGGCCGGGCGGTATCAGGTTGAGGCGACTCTTGTCCAGCCGGGTGCCGAGCCGGTGCGCAGCCTTCGCGACTTCAATATCACCGGCAAGGCAAAACCGTGACAAAACCATCCACAAAAAAATTGCCGCAACGTCCGATCGTACCCGAGGATCTGCTTCGCTTCCTGATCGTCTCCGACCCGCAGATTGCCCCTGACGGCCGCCAGATCGTCTTCGTGGAAAAACATGTCGGTTCCCAAAACAACTCGGTCAGCAACCTCTGGATCGTGGCGGTGGAACCGGCCGCCGGGCCAGTGCCAGCCCGCCGTGAGGGTGCCTCTCCGCGATCACTCAACGTACCTCGCCAGTTTACCGCGGGCGGAAGCGATTGCCATCCCCGCTGGTCGCCCGACGGCACGCAGATTGCCTTTCTCCGTGAAGCCAAAGACGTAAGCCCGCAAATCTACGCCATCGGGATTGCCGGCGGCGAGGCCCGTCGCCTCACGAATTTCCCCGAGGGCCAGATCGGCGAATTCGGCTGGTCGCCCGACGGCAACTCCCTGGCAGTTCAGTTCCGTCCGCAGGATCCCGAGCGGACCAAGGCAGCCAACACGCAACGCCAGCAACAGGGGCTGAGCGACCCGCCTTGGGTCACCGACGACCTCTTCTATCGGCTGGACGGAGAAGGCTATTTTGGCAGCCAACGCCATCGCCTTTACATAGTGGATCTTCGTGGCGAAGAGCTTCCCGCTCGGGAACTGTACGGCCAAGACACGCTGGGCATGTTCACCTTTGACTTCTCGCCGGACTCGCGGCAACTGGTCATCGCTACCAATCGCCACAAAGAGCCGTCGCTCCATCCCGAAGCGGATGAATTACTGCGGATCGATGTGGCCACCGGCAAAATCACACGCATCCCCCGCTTGCCGCTGGGGCCTAAGACATCCCCGCGCTGGTCGCCCGATGGCCAGACGATTGCCTACGCGGGGCGACTCGGCAATGACACCCTCTATAGTACCGAAAACCTGGAGCTGTTCGTCTGCCACCCGCTCCGCGGCGATCCCCGCAGCCTCACCCGCCAGCATGACTATTGCCTTGAGGCCCAAAGTTTATCCGACATTGCCGTGGGCTGCGGGAATCCAACCCTGCATTTCAGCCCCGACAGTTCCCGCATCTATTTTCGACTGAGCGACCGCGGCGAAAGCCACGTCGCCTCGGTCGCGATGGCCGATGGTGTACTCGCCTTTCATACGCACGGCCCGCTGGACGTCCGCATGGGCAACCTCTCCCTGGATGGCCGGCGGATGGCACTTACCGTGGGCAATACCACGACGTTGGCCGAAGTGGCCGTGCTGGACATGACTGCGACACCGGGGGCTGCCGCAAAGGGTATACCTTCCCCTTCTCTGCCTGCGATGCTGAGCAACTTCAATGGCCCCTTGTTGGCCCAACTACAGTTGTGTGCGCCGGAACCGCATTGGATTGAAGCCGCCGATGGCCACCAGGTCCAGCTTTGGGTAATCAAGCCGGCTGCTCGCAAGAAGAAGATGCCGGCCGTGTTGGAAATCCACGGCGGGCCTCACGCCCAGTACGCTTCGAGCTTCTTCTTTGAATTTCAACTGCTGGCCGCCCAGGGCTATGCCGTCTTCTACTCGAATCCGCGGGGGAGCAAGGGCTACGGTCGCGAACATTGCGCGGCCATCCGTGGTTGCTGGGGCACCACCGATTGGATCGATCTCCAAGCCGTAATTCGTTTCATGAAGGACCAGCCCTTCGTCGACACCCAACGCATGGGCGTCATGGGCGGCAGCTATGGCGGCTATATGACCAACTGGGCGATTGGCCATTGCCACGACTTTGCGGCCGCGGTCAGCGATCGTTCGATCAGCAATCTGGTGAGTTGGTCCGGCAGCACCGATGTCATCGAACCGACGAGCGACTATTTCCCAGGGAACTTCTGGGACCAACCCGAGGTCCGCTGGGACCAAAGCCCGCTGAAGTATTTAGGCAACGCGAAGGCGCCCACGCTGATAATCCACAGTGCCGGCGATCTGCGTTGCAACATCGAGCAGGCCGAGCAGCTTTTTGCGGCATTGAAACTGCTTGGCGTACCCGCACGTCTCGTTCGCTACCCGTCCAATACCAGCCACGGCATGAGCCGCGGCGGTCCCCCGGACCTGCGAATCCATCGTCTCCAGCAGATCCTGGCCTGGTGGCGACAATACCTTGACGCCGCGAGCGGCGATAATGTCGAATGATCTTAATCGTGGAGTGGTCGGAAGAAGACCAACGCTACGTAGGCACTGTCGATGACACAACAAGCACCCATTGCTTAATCAGTCCTACAACCTCGACGAGATGGAAAAGCAAAACCATATCAAGTAAGGCAAGTTCGGGGTCTGATAACGGCGCATGGCCTTGCGGGACAAATCGAGGCGAACGATCCCGATCTCGATGGTTCTTCGGGCGTGTCACCACAAGAGTCTCAGAATTTGGAGGGACGCACCAGGAGAATCGATCTGGACCGAACACCAGCTTCGGGTGAGTCACAAGAGTCCCAGGATTTCGAGGATTTGGAGAGAAACAATGGAGAGTGAATTCAAGTATGAAATCATCTTGTATTGGAGCAGTGATGATGAAGCATATATTGCCGAGGTTCCGGAATTACCCGGTTGTTCTGCGGACGGAACGACGTACCGAGAAGCCTTAGCAAATGCCGAACAAATCATCCGGGAATGGCTTGAGACAGCTTTGGAGCTAGGCCGTGCGATTCCAAAACCACGCGGAAGGTTGATTTACGCCTGAGTAACCGTTCACGGTTTTTTTGCTCTTTTCATGCCTGCCCAAATAATTCCGGGGACACGATAATTCCGGGGACACGAACCGGTATTGACATTCTGGGAAGGATTCGGCAAATTGGCGGCATGGCTAGGTTGACGAGAGGGGTTCGATCGGGTTTGCCGCACCTTTATGAGGCATTCTGCGAACGGAATCGGCAGGGGCGGAGCGGTTCGTGGGTGGGGGCGGCGGCGTTGGTGCCCGCTATATCGAAGCGGCCAACCGGATTGACGGTATCTTGAAGCGGTCCATCGGGCAAACTCTCTGTCATGACGATGATCACGTCATCCCCGTTCCATCGCACACTGCCCATATTCCATGCGATTCCTATATTTCGTGGATGGCATCTTTAATTCCCCCAGAAACCATCGTAGACTACCTGTCTCGCCAACACTGGACCTGTCAACCTCCCGCCCCTAAAGTGGTAAGTGCCGGTATAACCCCGCTCCGCGCACGCACGCATACGGAGCGTTCTTACTGCGAGTCGGCCTGATTCAGGTCGCTGAGAGCGTTGACGACATCGCCTTTTTTGCTATAGGCCCCGGCCCGGAGACGGTAGGCAAAGGCAAATTTCGGATCAAGCCGGATGGCCTCTGACAAGTCCGCAATGGCCTTGTCAGCGTCACCCTTCTTCGTGTAAGCCAAGCCCCGGAAGCAATAGGCCCTGGCCTGTTTCGGGTCAAGCCGAATGGCCTCTGAGAAATCGACGATGGCCTTATCGAAATCCTCCTTCAATAGGTACGTGTTGGCCCGGTAGAAATAAGTGACGGCGGCTTTCGGATCAAGGCGGATGGCCTCGGATTGATCGGCAAGCGCCTTGTCCAGGTCATTCATCTTGGCGAACGACGATCCCCGGTTGGAAAATGCCTTGGCGTCCTTCGGGTTAAGGCGGATGGCCTCGGTAGAATCCGCGATGGCCTTTTCGTCTTCACCCTTTTGCCCGTAGGCCCCGCCCCGGTTGCAATAGGCTTCGGCGTACTTCGGATCAATGCGGATGGCGTCAGAATAATCGGCAATCGCCTTGTCGAGATCGCCTTTTCCTGCATAGGCAAAACCCCGGCAGCAATAGGCTTTGGCGTCTTTCGGGTCAAGGCGAATCCATTCCGAGAAATCTGCAATGGCCTTCTCACAATCGCCTTTTTTCCAATAGACCCCGCCCCGGCGTTGAAGGGTTGCGGTGTCTTTCGGGTCAATGCGGATGGCCTCGGTATAATTGGCGATGGCCAGGTCCAAGTCACCCTTCTTGTATGCTGCGTCCCCTTTTTCCCTTGCGGATTCTTCCTTCGGCGGTTTGTTCTCTTCCTTCGGCGGTTTCTTTTCTTCCTTCGGCGCGGTTTCGTTCGCGTCGGTTCTTTGCGGGGGTTCGTCGGCACGTTTGCCACAACCTGATACAAGCAGCGGCAATAGAAACACAATCACTACAATCCTGGTGCAAGCGTTTCGCATGGTTCTTTCCTTGAAAACGGTTTCGGGGTGTAATTCGTTTTTTGTTTCTTCGCTTCGTCGTGTCGCGCGCCGTTATCGCAAGCCCGGCGGTGGTGGCGGGGGGGGAACACGCAACTTCGCTGTTCGCAGATTCGGTGGCGGTTCCACTTGATTTTGATACAGAGGATACACGGGCACCGGTCCCTGATTCTGAGCCGGCAGAACCGGCCCGTATCCGCAATTCATGCAAACTTGGCTATTCTTCCAAGCCGCATATTTTCGCGGATAGATGTTCTTGTTCCAAAGGTGGTTTTGCCACCACTTACGCACGATAAAGACGACGGGGACAACGAAAACCAGTGCCGCGGCAACCATCCAAAAATTGAAATGTCCACTGCCGTCGTCTATCCCGTTGTAGAACAGCACGACGGAATGACCCGAGAATAAAACGAAACCGAGCATACCAAGACACCTAATCTCATGGGTTTCCGGGGGTCCCAATTCCGCAGCAAACCTGGTTTGGCTATGGCTACTTGTTCCCGCCGAAAACGGAACAAGATGGCCGTCGGCATATCCCACGCCGACGGTGGTTGAACCGCCGACACTCGTTCCCTGCTTCCAAACTACAGGCGTTGGTCGCATCTGACTTCCGCAATTCGGACAATTCATCATGGTCATGGTTCACCTTTCATTTCCCCGGCATCGAGCCGGTCAATTTCCGCTTCGCCTCGTCTACGTTATTCCGGCGGTGTAACGACGTACCCTATCATCTCGCTAGCTTCGTTGGGTCGCATAACAAAATCGCAATTCGCGCCATCCTCTTTCAAAGATGCGTGCAATTGCTTGTCCAGAGTTTCGCCCGGTGTGGTTCCAATTTCGGAAGATAGGAAAATTGATTCTCTGAAGCTCTGAGTCTAGCTAGTGCATATTGGTAAGACAAGGGGGGCCATGCGGGGAGGGCCATGCGGAATTCCGGCGACACAAACCGGTTTTGACATTCTGGGAAGGATTTCGCAAATTGGCGGAATGGCTAGGTTGACGAGAGGGGTTCTATCGGGTTTGCCGCACCACGCGACTCGTAGAGGTCATTCCAGATCCACGATGGTCAGCATCCCCTTGCAACGGCCCTGCATTGGGCGTGGCTTGTCCGCTGGAGGTGCAACCATAATGCGAATAATTGTTGGGTGGGACGAGTGAAACGAGCCCCCATACGAACCAACTTAAGAAATTCACTCGTCCCACCCTACTTTTCTACGAAGACGTTCGGTTGCGCAGTCGGTTTTGCAGATTGGTGGTTAGCGATTCAAGCTGGGCAAGGTCCAATGCTCGTAGCTCCTGTTCCTCGCTGACAGGCGTACAGAGTATTGCCTGAAGCGTTCGGATCAATTCGATCTTTCCTTCGATCTTTCCTTCGATCTTTCCTTCGATCTTTCCTTTGATCTCGCCTTCACGCACACCCTCACGATGGGAGGCGTTCATGGCCCATTGTTGGTCTCGAATCGCTTTTTCGCGTGCGTCGTACATCACTTTGTCCTCGGTTACTTGCGCTATATTAACGATCGTTTGCGTCGCTTGCCGGATCGCTTGCTGGGGAAACAATTTCAACAGTGCGTCGGCTTCGTACTCGTGGGCATGAAGAAACCAGAATAGCCAGCAATCGAGCATCCCGGCTCCCTTCAGGTCTGCCTCCTTTAAATTATACCTTCCAAGCTCCAGCGCGTGAATCTCCATGGTTTCTTTCAAAACCCGGCCCGATTCTGAGTCGGTGAGGCGAAACGCATGGTGAACTTTTGTTGCATCCTTCCAAAGAATTCCGTCGACTAAGCAGATCGAAAAAACAGGATGGGCCTTTGGGAAGAAAAAGGTGCTGTTCCGATCAGCATACCACCGACCAGAACTGCCGTGTATACTATCCTTTAACGGTTGTCGCAAGCCCCTTGCCTTGCCTGCTGGCTAGCCTGTTGCGTCAGGCAAATTGTAGATTATGCCGAGAAAAATCCGTGAGTTGATACGCGACTTAGAGCATGCCGGATTCAGTAATCGTGGCGGCCACGGAAGCCATCGATATTTTGTCAATCCAAAAGTCGCCAAGCCCTTGACGCTGTCAGGAAATACGGGTGACGATGCGAAGTCGTATCAGGAGAGAGCCGTTCAACGCGCCATTAAGGAGTCACAATCATGAAAGAAAACGATCGCTATGTGAAAATCGTGGAGTGGTCGGAAGAAGACCAATGCTACGTAGGCAGCTCGCCAGGGCTTATGTTGGGGGGATGCCATGGCGATGACCAACAACAGGTTTTCCAGGAGCTTTGTCAGATTGTCGAAGAAATGATCGAACTCTACCATCAAGAGGGCAAACCGCTTCCTCCAGCCACGGCTGGACGCGATCTCGTGAACACGCTGAGCGCGGGTTGAAACCCACCGGAATTCCCGAAAGGAAAAATCCAGGGACACATTATTGATTTTTCTCTTTTTTAGGAAGAAAAAGGTGGCATCGACCAAAATTGGTGCGGATGCACAATATGGAAGCTTGTGGTGCTGGATGAACCCGAAATTTGCCTGTTTCTCTCTGTGACCTCCGTGGCTAAATCGACAGACCGCTTGCTGGATGGTGAATCAGGTTGTCTAGCTAGCCTATGTTCGCGATCTAGCCAAGCAACCTCCTTCACCATCCACCAAGGTGGATGGGGTCGTGTTGGTCTTTGTTCTCCATTTTAGCTATTCAACCTTATTCACCATCCGGGCAAGCCGGATGGGGTCCAAACGATGTGTGTAACAACGAGGTGGACATAACGCCGTTGGCGTAGGGAATGAATGAGCACGAGTTCCCTGGGTGGGCTTAGGCACCGGACACATTGTGGGGTAGGACGAGCCGAAACGGAAGCCTACCTTACGGCTTTTTCTTGCCCACGCCCGACTTCTCCGTAGCCTCTGGGTTGCGACCCAGCAGTTTCCCCGTGCTCTTGTCCCAGTAGACGCTACGGACCTTCAAACGATGCTCACCGTGGCAATCGGTGCAGAGGACCTTCTTGGGATCGGTGTTTTGGGGGAAGCGGGCCTGGAACAGGGTAATCACCTTCCGCGCGGAGGCGTTGTGTTCTTCGTGGCATTGGCGACAGGCGCTGTCGATCCGGGCCTGGGGATACATCTTTTCCGGAGCGGTTATGTTGTTTTCGTCGTTGCGATGCTCCAGGGAGTCGCCATGGCATTTTGCACAACTGACGTTTTCCTTCGCATGAACCGCAGCCATCGACTCCTCCTGGAAGTTGCCGTGACAGACGAAACACGCGCTATTGTCGGCCATCGGCTTTTTGGGATCAGCCGCCGTCGGTTTCTTTGCAGGCGACTCGTCCAGCAACATCGGCGCGGTCCTATCAACCTTGAGCGGCGATAGACTTTGGGCAGTTCCTTCCAATTTGTCCGCGGCCAAGGCAAGCCAACCAGCCGTCAGGACGGTGCCGGAAACGACAATCCAAGTAAGGTGCTTCACTAGACGTATTCCCAATCTTTCAGCCACTGATAATGGCTGGGCAAGCAGGCCCAAGCCCGGTCCATTGCCTGCTCCAACTCAGCCCGCTCGCTGTGATCCAATTCACGACGTTCCGCCACGGCCAAGGCTGCGTTGTCGACCTGGTGTTCGCTGATCATGCCCGGGATGGGCGCGGTGATTGCCGGATTGCAGAGGATTGCCCGCAGCGCGAGCCGGGCGATGCGGTTGTCCTCATCGGCGAAAGGGCTGCCTGGAGCACTGTCCCCTTTAAAGATCGAATTGCTGGCGAAAGGCTTGATGCCAAACCAGCCTACATCGAGCTTCTTCATGGCTGCCCAGAGTCCCGATTCGTCGGTCACCATCTTGGTTTTCGCGGTATAGGGCGTGCAGATGACCTCGAACTGCTGGGGGAACTTCTCGATCAGCCGCTTGATGTGCGGACGGTCGTGCGAAGAAATACCCGTGAAACGCGCCCGGCCGCTCTTCTTGGCCCATTCCAACGCGACAACCATCTCTTCGATTTCCCGGTCGCTATGGGCACCGCTTCCCTCGTGGCATGTGATCCGCCAGATGTCGATATACTCCAGCCCTGCCTGTTTCAATCCCTGATCGAGACCCTCTTTGAGTTTTTTCGTAATCCAACCTGCCGGTTGCGGCTTACCCGACTTGGCGGCCGAGGCCCATTGTTGTCCCAAGATCCGCATCTCGGCTTCGTACCAGGAATAGCCCAGATACATTTTGTCGCGGCGGCCTTTGAGTGCCTTGCTGTAGGCCAGCACCTCTTGGCTCACGCAGGCGTCGATGTAGTTGATACCGCGATCGATGCAGCGGCTGACGACATCGTGGCGATTTTTCTCGAACTCCGAGCTACCCACCCCCATGCCAATCCAACCCTTGTTTTTGTCCACGCGGCCGACAACCTTGTCAATCCGCTTCCAATGCCCCCCCAGGCAGACGGCCGAAATCATCAGCTCGGTCTTTCCGCAACGGCGATATTCCATCTGCGGATTGTAATTGAGGATCGGCTTGACGTCCGCCTTGTCGGGGTTGCCGGCCCGCACAGTATACGTCGGCGCGAGCCCCAGGGCGGCTCCCACGGCAGCGACCGTACCACCGCGAATGAAACCGCGACGCGTTACGTTATTATCATCCATAGGGTCGTCCTTAGCGAAGTTGAGAGTGCAGCAAAACGCCAACGATAGAACCTAGCTGCCCGCTGCGAATACTACATCCATTGCAAATCGGTCCACGGAAGTCCGAAACCGATCCAATAGGATATTGTAACACGGCTGCGAAGAGATTGTCAAACAAGGGCATGTAGAAGAGGTTTCACTCGTCGGCCATGAGATTTTTCTCGACGTATCCCGCGGTACGGTCACGGTCGCGGCGACTGCTGGTTTTGGCAACAACCAACAGTCCAAGCACAACCCCCATGATGACGACCATGTACGACAGCGTATAGTCGGTGAGACTCTCCTCCGGCTTGGGCGCGGGAGGGTCTGCTGCCAGGGCTTGGGTTGCGGCGATGAGCCAGACGGCGAACGCCGAGAGGAAGGAGACGAAGGTCTGCAAGATTCGTGGCGTGCGATTCATGATAGGGTTTACCTTGAAATGGACTATCTCCATTGTACTTGTGGGCCAGGACGAAGGAAACCCAGCCGCCTCCGTAGAACGGAATTCTCGTTCGGCGCGGGTCTCGTTCGGCGCGGGTCTCCCGACCCCGCCGAAACGTCGGACCGAAGGTCTCCCGGTAAAGGGGAGACCTTCGGTCAACGGCGCGTGGCTCGGTCAGAGACCGGCCACAACCGAGCTCCACGCCTCACGCCTCACGCCTCACGCCTCACGCCTCACGCTCCACGCTCCACGCTCCACGTGACCGCTCAACCCCGGATCTTCCCTGTATTGCGAAGATAGGCGAGGACCTCGTCGGCAAGGACTTCGGCCGTTTTCTTGCCGGCGTCCAACACCAATTCAGGCTTCAGCGGTGCCTCGTACGGATCGTCAATCCCGGTAAAACCCTTCAGCTCGCCTGCCCGGGCTTTCTTGTACAACCCCTTGGGGTCGCGTGCTTCACACACTTCGAGGGGTGCGTCGACCAAGATTTCGATGAAGTCGCCGGGGGCAAGGGTCGCACGAACCCGATCACGATCCACCCGATAGGGGCTAATAAACGCAGTGATTGCGATCACTCCTGCCTCACAAAAGAGTTTTGAAACGGCACCAATGCGGCGGATGTTCTCTTCGCGGTCCTGGGCCGAGAAGCCAAGACCAAACCGCTTGGCGAATTCCTCGCCGTGCCGTTCCTTGAGCATGCCCGGGGCGGCATTCAATCCGTGACGTATATTGTCACCATCTAAAACGAAGCTGCGCATTCCGGCCGACCACAATTTATGGTCCATCAGATTGGCTATCGTACTCTTGCCGCAAGCACTGAGACCCGTGAACCAAACGACACAACCTGCGTGGCCGTTCAGCTTTTCGCGTTCGGGACGGGTGACGGCATGTTCGTGCCAGTGAACCTGAACTTCGGATTTATCCAACATCGACGAATTCTCCCTGCTAATAATGGTCGATCTAACAAAGACAACACAAAACTTCCAAACGTAACATAATAGGCAAACTCAGCGGTTTATGCAAGCTGAGTTATCGTTGCCACCTAAACGTATCGAGTTCCTGTCGTATTGTTGCACTTTCCGCTAGCATCCTTTGGGCTGCATCGCGTATAATCGCGGCTGGTGAGAGTGGTTTTCCTAATAGCAAGCTTCTTTTCAATTTGAATGGGCTTATATGAGTCAGATCGGTTTTGTTGCCAACAGCGAGATTGAACCCGTGACGTCCTACGGGCTCACGGCGGAAACGCTTTACGAAAAGTGCATCGCCTTGGCCAGAAATTTGTGGTGGAGTTGGAATCACGAGGTGATCAATCTCTTCCGGGACCTCGACCCCATTCGCTGGCGACAGTTGGACCACAATCCCATCGCCCTGCTCTCCGAGTTCACGCCCGAGCGACTCGAAATGCGCGCGGCCGAAATGGTCCTCTACAGCCGCATCAACCAGGCCTACCGGCGGCTGAAGGAATATATGAACGAGATTCCGGCCTGGGGTCGCACCAACACGGGCGTGCTTGGCTCTCGGCCCGTCGCCTATTTTTCCCTTGAATTCGGGGTGCATGAGTCGGTCCCGATTTACTCCGGGGGTCTGGGGGTGCTGTCCGGCGACCACATTAAGAGCGCGAGTGCCCTCGGGGTTCCGCTCATCGCCTGCGGGTTGTTCTACGATCAAGGCTATTTCAAGCAGCACCTCGATCAACAAGGTTACCAGCACGAAGAATACCTGGATACCAAGGTCGAGAATCTGCCGATGGAACCTGCCCGGGACAAGGAGGGGAAGCCGATCACGGTACAGATTGACACCCGCACGGGGCGTCTGCTGGCCAAGGTTTGGCTGATGCGTGTCGGTCGGGTAAAGCTGTATTTGCTTGATTGCGACGTACCCAGCAATAGCCCCGAGGATCGCGAGCTTACCGCTCGGCTCTATGGCGGGGATAACCGCGTCCGTATCCGGCAGGAACTAGTCGCGGGTGTCGGCGGCGTCCGCGCGCTGACGGCCATGGGTATCACGCCGGGCGTTTACCACCTCAATGAAGGCCACAGTGCCTTTGCCACGCTGGAGGCAATCCGCCAACGGATGAAGGGAGACGGCGTGAGCTTTGAAGTCGGTTTGCGCGAGGTGGCACATCGCACGGTCTTCACCACGCACACCCCCGTGCCGGCCGGCCACGATCGCTTTGATCGCAACCTGATCGAAGAGCACCTTGGTCCGCTGCGCGATGAGCTGGGCATCTCCTTTGAACAACTGATGGGCCTGGGCCGCGTCGAGCCGCAGAACGAACACGAGACATTCTGCATGACCGTGTTGGGGCTGAAGCTATCGCGCCGCGCCAACGCCGTGAGCAACCTGCACGGCCACGTGTCGCGGCGGATGTGGGCCCATCTCTGGCCGTGGCGCGCGGAGGAAGAAATTCCCATCGGCCACATCACCAACGGCGTCCATATTCCCACTTGGCTCGCCTACCAGATGATGCAGCTTTACGATCGCAACTTCGAGCCGGGCTGGATGGCCCAGCTCAGCGATCCGGAGATCTGGAAAGGCATCTACGACATCGATTCGGGCGAGCTTTGGGAAACGCACTACGCCCTCAAAAACCTGATGCTTGCCTTCGTCCGCCGTCGGCTGAGCCGTCAGTGCCGCCGCCGCGGCGAGAGCGACGACGTGGTCGAAGCTGCCCGCAACGTCTTCGACCCAAACATCCTCACGATCGGCTTCGCACGGCGGTTCGCCACCTACAAGCGGGCCGACCTGTTCCTCAGCAACATCGACCGCATGGCCGAGCTCGTCAACGATCCGCACCGGCCGGTGCAGTTCGTCTTTTCCGGCAAGGCCCACCCCGCCGACGAGCCGGGCAAGCAACTGATCAAGAAGATTTCCAACCTCCGCTTCGACCCGCGCTTCGCCAAGCGGGTCGTCTACATCGAGGACTACGATGTGAACGTCTGCCGGCACCTGATCCAAGGCGTCGACGTCTGGTTGAACAACCCACGGCGGCCTCTGGAGGCCTCCGGCACGAGCGGTCAGAAGGCCGTGCTTAACGGGGCGTTGAACCTTTCGATCCTGGACGGTTGGTGGGCCGAAGCCTTCGACGGCACCAACGGCTTTGCCATCGGAAAGAATACGCAGCACGTCGACGATCGCATCACCGACGCCCGCGACGCCGTCGATTTGTACCGCGTCTTGGTCGATGAAGTGATTCCGCTGTTCTATGATCGCGACATCGACGGTCTGCCGCGGCATTGGATCAAGCGGATGATGAACTCCATCAGCACGCTGGGCTGGCGGTTCAGCGCTGACCGCATGGTTGCCGACTACGTCCAGAAATGTTACCTGCCGGCCTCCGGCGGGTTGAGCTGCCAGATGCCGTAGGGGCAAAATCCGAAACAAATTCAAAACCCAAATAAGGAAAATTCAAACGGGTTGAACCGTAGGTTTTGGTCATTTATGGATACACTAATTTCTCGAATCACGATCGATCCAGAGGTTTGTCACGGAAAACCCTGCGTTCGTGGACTCCGTTACCCAGTGGAGACGCTGTTGGAATTGCTCAGCTCTGGCATGACTATTGAGGAGATTTTGGCCGACTACGAGGATCTGACGCGTGAGGACGTCTTAGCGGCACTGGAGTTCGCCGCCCGGCTTGCTCGGACTCGCCGACTCCACCCGGTGGCCCCATGAACTTCCTCGTAGACGCGCAACTACCGCGGAAAATGACTGCCTGGCTCACTGCTGCGAGGTGCGATGCTGTGCATACACTCGACCTCCCTGAAGGGAATCGGACCTCTGACGAACAGATTAACGACGTGGCTGAGCGCGAGACGCGGGTGGTCGTCAGCAAGGATGCGGACTTTGTGGATGCGCACCTCCTCCGAGGTCGACCGCCAAAGTTGCTGCTAATTTCGACCGGTAACATCACGAACCGAAACTTGGAAACGTTATTGATACCGCTCATTCCGGAAATTGTTCGCGAATTCCAGACGCACTCGTTCCTCGAAGTCGGACAGGCCGGTATTGTCGTTCGAGGGTAATCAAATGCGTCGCACATTGTGCGGTTGACTTCTCGACCTCTCGCAATTGTTGGAGAAGTAATGAAAATACTGCTAATTCTCGGTCACCAACGCCCCGGTAGCTTCTGCCACGCGATTGCGGAAGCCGCGCGGGAAGAGTTTCACGCCGCCGGACACGAGGTCACTTATCATGATCTCTATGCCGAGGGGTTTGATCCGATATTGCCCAATGCCGAGATCGCCAAGGAAGCCGAGCTATCGGAGACCATCGCGCGGCATTGCCGCGAAGTCCTTGAGGCCGACGCCTATGGGATTGTGCATCCGAACTGGTGGGGCGCGCCGCCTGCGATCCTTAAGGGCTGGCTCGACCGTGTCTTCCGCCAAGGCGTGGTTTACGAGTTCGGGCCACAGGGCGTGATCGGCAAGCTCAAGGGCAAGCGGGCGATTGTCTTTACCACCTCGAACACGCCTCGTGCGGACGAACTGCGGCTCTTTGGCGACCCGCTGGAAAACTTCTGGAAGACCTGCGTCTTCGGCTTCTGCGGCGTGGAGGATTTCTATCGCCGCAATTTCGAGTCGATCATCATGAGCAGCCCCGAACAGCGTGCCGGATGGATCGAGGAAGTGCGGCAGATCGTCCGGCAGAGGATGTAGTTGGTGTTCATTGCTAAACCTGCAAAATACAGAACACATCATCGCGAGAAACTCTTTCGGTGTCCTGGCCTTCCCGAATAGCCTCCGCCAGCGCAAACTCCTCCAATACCTCGGCGAAAATCTCGTGGAGGAAGTCCCGCTGCTCATGCAGCGTTTCCGTAAGTGCTTCTTTTAGCGATTGCTTCAAAGTCTCTTCTTTTGAACCGACAGACGCCATGGCAAACCTTTGCATTCAAGGCAGGTTTTCTATATTTCCTCACTGTGTTATCATACAGGATGCTTATGCCAGTGACAAGGAGAGAAATGAAGCCCTTCTCACCCTTCACACCTTCCTCCACTCCCGGACCATCTTCTCCGCGCTGAACTCGCTCTCCACGCGCTGCCGACCGGCGGCACCGATCTGCTGGGCGATGTCTCGATGATTGAGCAGGTACTCGGCCCAGCGAGCCAATCCGGCGCGATGGCCTGGGGCGACAAGATAGCCGGTCGCCTCGTGTTCGATCAGATCGCGCGTGCCTGGGGCATCCATCGCCACGACGGGCACTCCGGCGGCCATGGCTTCGAGAATCGCCTGGGATTGGCCCGGCAGCCGACGCGTTGACCAGAACTGATCCGCGTGCGGCAGGAACTCGTCGAAGTCGCCGCGCTCGCCGAGGAAATGGACCTTATCGGCGATCTCGACCTGATCGCGAAAGCGGACGAGCCGATCGTGGTGTGGCCCTGCGCCGAAGATGAGCAAGTGGACATCCTCGCGAATCACTTTCAGCAGGTCGGCCGCCCAGATGGCATCTTTGCCGCCGCGATCCGCCTTCAATGGACCGGCCCACGCGATCAAGCGAACCGATTCCGGCAGGCCAAGTCGATCGAGAATTTGCCCTCGCGTGGCGACGGGCGGGACTGCCTTGCATACGCCGCTGGAAATGACCCGGATCTTTTCGGCGGCAATTCCTTGCTCGATGCAATGATCGCGCATGGCCTGGCAAGTTGCCACCACCGTGTTGGCCCGGCGGCCGATATAGCGGTCGATCGTTCCTTGCAGTGGCCCGTGGTTGGATTGGACTTCGCGCCATACGGCCACGAGCCGCTGCACGCCACAGCGTCGCGCCGCAGCCGCTGCATAGGCCCGCCCCGCTGGCTGCCATGCATGAATTGCCTCCGGCCGAAGTTCTTTCACATGGCGGACCAGTTGCCGGAACGTCATTGGATCGGCCAGCCAGCGGCGACCGATGACGTGAACGGATATACCCGCTCGGGCCAGTAGGTCACCGATCGATCCGCCGCGGCTCAAAGCGCAGACATGCACCTCAAATTCGTCTTGCGGCAGCCCGCGGGCCAGCAGGCAGAGTTGCTGTGCCGTGCCGGTGCGGTCGAGCGTATCGATGATGTGGAGGATGCGTTGTTTCACGATACAACGATTGTCGCTTTTGGCGGGCACCGTGTCCAGTCGGGAGGATCGCAACCTGCGTAGAACGGAATTTATTCCGTTGCCGATGTGGCTCGGTCAGGAGATCGGCCACAGCAGTCGGGATAGGTTGTGTTTCGGTCGGTAATCCGGTAAAAGAGTTAGGAACACATTTCAACCAAGAAACAGCCGACCACCTAAAGGAGGCGAAAGCCGTGAGCATTCTGGTCATCAACGCGGGTTCCAGTAGCGTGAAGTTTGGGTTATTTCGCTTCGACGACCTTCAACTGGTCGCCCGGGGGCTATTGGATTGGGCGGGCAACTCGTGGCAGGCCACAATCACCCTACAGCCCGCCGAAGGTGATGCCCTTTGCGTCCATCGTGACGTACCCGACTACCGCAGCGGCGTGATTGCCGCTTTGGAGATGCTGTCGCAGGGGAATCTGGTGGGGGAGGATGCGCCGATCCGCGTCGTGGGGCACCGTTTGATCCACGGCGGAGAGGAGATCCGCAGGCCGGTCTGGATCGATGAAACGATGAAGCGAACCATCGCCCGCTTTGCGCACTTGGCTCCGCTGCACATTCCCGCCGGTCTGGAGGCCATCGCCGCTACCGAGGCCGCGCTCGGCGGTGTGCCGCTGATCGGGTTATTCGACACCGCCTTCTTTGCCGACATTCCTCCCTCTGCCTATCTCTACCCGGTGCCCTACCAATGGTATGAAGATTGGGGTATTCGCCGCTACGGGTTCCACGGCACGAGCCACGCCTACTGCATGCAGCGTGCGACCGAGATGCTCGATCGCAGCGCGACGGAGCTGAGGTTGGTCATCTGCCACCTCGGCCAAGGCGGCTCGGCAACGGCGGTCCGCGGCGGCGTGGCCATCACCAACACCATGGGCTTCACCCCTCTGGAAGGCTTTATGATGGGCTCGCGCAGCGGCACGATTGATCCGGGCATTCTGATCCACGTGCAACGCGAGCGAGGGCTTACGGTCGACCAACTCGACCATGTCCTGCACAACGAATCGGGACTGCTCGGTATTTCAGGCGTCTCCTCCGATTTCCGCCAGGTGGAGGCCGCCGCTGCCAGCGGGCACCGCCGTGCCCAGTTGGCGTTGGACGTCTATGTCTACCGGGTCCGAGCGATGGTTGGCGCACTCGCGGTCACATTGGGCGGACTCGACGCACTGGTTTTTTCCGGCGGCATCGGCGAGAACTCCGCCTGGCTGCGGGCCGAGGTGTGCAAGGGAATCGAGTGTCTGGGCGCACATCTCGACCCACAATACAATACCCAGTGCCAACCCGATGCCGACGTGGCCGCACACGATTCGCCGGCTCGCATCCTGGTCATCCACACGCGGGAAGACCTGATGATCGCGCGCCAGTGCCGCCGCATGATGGAAGAGAGTTAGCGATTAACTTCGATGCTTATGTTCAGGCCTTGGGCGTACATGTCTTGAAGGTTGCCGTTCAAGTTGCGTGTGATCCCCATGGTGGGCAACGTGTAGTCAACCATATCCGCGGCGCGGACCACGTTGTTCACAAAAATACCCGTATAACCGACCTTGACGGCGATGAGGTTGGTCAGTTGCATGTGGGCCTCCACCCGCAACTCGATGATCGGCGAGAATTCGATCCAGTGATCGGAATGGTTGAGACCGGTGGGAACCATCAGGGTCGGCTGCGGAGGCGTAGTATTGCCGGCGATCAATTCGCGTCCCAAGAGGCCATCCTGGTTGACCGATTGGGAATTGATGCCCGCCGTGAAGCGGCCCTCGGCGGAAATGCCAAACCGTCCCATCGGCTGGAACCATCGCATCCCGATTTCCGGACCCACAATTTGGTTGTGGGAATGGGTATTCCAATAGCTATCCGTAAGATTGCTGCCGCGGGCGTCCACCCAGAACTGGTCCTTTAATTCAAAGTAGCGGCCGCCGGCGGTAAATTCCAGGGTGCCGCCGGCATGAAGTTGGGCCGGTCGGTAGATGTACAGGGCCTCAACGCCAAACAACCGAGACTTGTTCTGCACGTAGATGCTGTCGAACTTGACCAGCGTCCTGTCGAAATTGACCAGCGTTCCGTCGGCTGAGGGCGAGGGCACAACCGTACGCAGGTAGGGATAGCCGGAAGTCAAGCCCGAGTCGTTGAAGAACACGCAGGCGCTGGCGGCCGAGGTCTCGCTCGTCTGGCTCTGCGTCGACAGCGTGGTAAACATAATTCCCTGGTGCCCCTCGATGTAACCAATCTCCATCCGGTCGCCCCATTTCCAAACCGACCCGGTGCCCGTATCAATCGTATTTATCTGGGGGATCTGGTCTTCATACGTCGGCCCAACCCATGCCAGGGTTCCTTTTGCTCCGCCTTGCCCCGGCTCACCAACCGAGGTCTTGGCGGGCGGTGAAATGTGCCAGTACAACCCATCAAAGGTAAAGAAAAGCCCGTCCTTCGGTTTTGCCCAGTTACCGTAGGGCCGTACGTCGGCCGGCTCAAAGAGAGCCATGCCTGCTAGGTCCTGACCGCAGGCCGTTATGCCTACAGAAACCACCACCAGAAAGGACGCGAGTCCCAAAGGAATCCGATTGAACATCATCACAAGTACTCCCGCGACGGATTGGGGTATAACCCAAGATTTGCTCCCACGGAGCAGCCGGACACTGTCTGTGACGATAATATCGGATGTAGCGGTGATTCCAGTTGAGTAAGAAAGGTAAACTTTACGCAGAATTCGGATTATAACGACAGAAATATGGGGCAAATACAATGATTGAGTAATCTTCGCAGCCACGGCACCCTGCAAGTTAGCCTCGATCGTAAAGGCAGTAGGGTGGGGCGAGTGAAACGAGCCCCACCAAAAGCGGGGCGAAACCGAGTTGGTGGGGCTCGCTGCGCTCTCCCCACCCTACCTTGTTGTGGCCGGTCTCCTGACCGAGCCACACTGGGGCATCCCAGGGTGCGCTGCGCGACCCTGGGCTATGCTGTATAACCGCTTCGCGGTTGAATACTACACAAGTCTCCTCGCCAAAACCAAGTTCACGGCCGCAGGCTGCAGGATTGTCAAGACGGAATTATTGATCGTACACGTTCCTTGACTGGCCCGCAAAGTGGCGTTTGAGGGCACGGACAGGGCCATGTTGAAGGCTGCTGCGGTCTTCTTGGCACTGTTGGCCAGAATGGTCACCGAAATCGTTTGCGAGGTAACACCCGGGGCAAACGTCAGCTTGCCAATCGCTGCGGTATAGTCCGAGCCGGACAGGG
>JBAWVO010000030.1:0-35097 GCA_037147235.1 Planctomycetota bacterium
GCCAGGTTGGATTGTCCAACTGATCTACATCAGCTTATCTTGGCACACTCATGGGTTCCTGCTATTTCACGGCCACGCTGGCCTTGGTATAGACCTTTCCATTGTCGCGGAGTACGATCCAGCCGAGGACCTGGGTAATCTCCACACCCGGCCGCGAGGCATTGTGCCGCAGCGAATCGAATCGCTCGCCTGGATTGACCAACTCGATGGTGTTGGCCATGCCGGCCTGGTCGCAGGCCCGCATGAGCCACTCGACGAGTGCTTTTTCCAACTCGCTGGGCCTGTTGAAAGTCTTGGGCTGCCAGCGATAAAATGCCTCACCGATGTCCTTGAGCAGGGGGGGCATCTTGTCGGCGGCCGCGGAACGGAATAAGAGGAAGCTTCCCACAAGGCCGCAGGCTCCCGGATCGCCGCTCAGTACGCCGTTGAGCAACTGGTTTTTATCGAGGTTTAGGGCTGGGTTGTGGGCCAATTCGCCGCCCAAGAGGGCCTCTTGCCAATCGCCGCCGACGGTTGACCCGGCAGGAGCCGCCGCTTCGGGTTGCGGTGGACGAAGGATGTCGATGATCGCCTGTAGCCCTGCGCCGGCGTGCTGTTGAGCTGCGCCGATTTGCTGCTGGAGGGCCGTGAAGTATTGCGGCAAGGCATTGAAATACTGCGGCACCATCTCGCCGAGCTGACGGATGCCGGCACCCAGCGTGTTGTGCTGCTCGACGTGCGAGTCACGGAGCTTGGTGATGGCGGGTAGCAGGGCGTCCTTGAGCGCGTCGATCGATTTGAGCTTGGCTTCAAACTGATCGAGCTTTTCAGTCACCGGGCGAACGGCCGACTTGAGTACCGCCTCGTTTACGCCCGAGCCGCTGCCGTCGCTCGACGGGGGAGCCGAACCGCCGCGGGCAGTGGCGTTGGCCAACTGGTCGATCTTGCCATACAAGGCATCGAGCTTCTGCTCAAGCCCTCGGCCGCCGCCGGAACCCTGTTCGAGTCGCTCGGCCAGGGCATCGACCTTACGGGCCAAGGCATTGGAAACGTCGTCGCCCGAGGATTGCGACTCACGGTGCAAGAGATAGGAAGTGACCTGTTCCTTGGCCTCGTCCAACAACTGGCCGAGGTTCTCCAGTCGCTGGGTCAGCGCGGGCAAGGGATCGCTGTCGCCTGCGGAGGGGCGCGATGGCGCCTCGCGGGCAACCGACCGCAACGGGTTCTCACCCTTGCCGCCGGGCAGTTCAGAAATGTCGGCCTCGAAAGCCGCGGGAAACTCGGGCTTAGCACCCGGTTCGCGAACTTCCTTCTTGCCAGTCCAGGGGAAAGCCATTGTCAAAACTCCCTATTGGTTTCTGTTGCGGAAAGAGTCAACGGCAAGCGTAGGCTCCTTGAAAGTCGGTTTAGCGTTTTCCGAATTCGATATTGTCTAGTCCGCCCGTGTCGAGGTAATAACGCTCGTCGGCCAAGGTGCGCCACGAGAAGAACACATTTTCACCAAGTACGGCGTCTTCGCCGGCCACGACGCCGGTGACCAGGTCGATCTCAAGGATCTCTTCCTGGTCCTTCGTGGCGTGCTTGCGTTTGACCTTTACGTTGATCTGCGTCGGCCCGATGCGATCCCCCGGATCGATTTTCAGGTGATAGACCGGGGTGGCCTGGGCACCTTCGTCGCCGCTAAGCTTGCGACCGATGAGCACGCGCTGCGAGGCGGTCTGGAACTCCATGACGTCCTCGCGGCTTGCTTCGGTGACGGGGTCGAAGAGGATGCGTTCCCGCCGGATACCCGAGGTGGCGTCGGTCATCACGCCCCAGTAATACGTGTTCTCGTGCGTGCGGACCTTCATGTCGAACTTGAACTGGGGCAACATTCCATGCCGGGCCATGAACTCGATTGCCGCGCCCACGACGACGGGGCTTTTGGGATCAATGATCACGCCGGGGTTGTGGCCCTTCTCGTCCTGATACGGATACCAGTTGCCGGCATAATGGTTGTGCATGGCAACGATCCGCGAAGGCGACAAGGGCACATACATCTTCACGAGCTGCTGGATATAGGCCAGCTTCGACGGCAGGCCGGCGAGGATCACCACGTCGGTCTCATGATCGACGATGCGCTGGCAGAAGTCGTAGAGTAAGTCGCCGAAAGTGTCGTAGACTACACCCTCGAACTCGGTCTTGTCGAAGACAAGGTTCAACTCCTGTTGGGCATTGTAATAGCCCGGGCCGCGAAGGCGGTCAAATGCCTTTTGCAAGGATTCGACGACTGCCGGATCGACCAGCCCGGGATCGGTGTGGGTAATCGGATCGCCGACATCGTCGCCGGCGTTGCCCAGATAAGCCTGGGCCAGAGGCACGAAGAGGCGGTTCATCCAGTTGACCCGTTGGGCACGCAGTTCGCGGTTGCGCGGCACTTCCGGCCCGAAAAGCACCTGAACGTCTTCTTCTTCCAAGCCGAGCGAATCGGCAAAGCTTGGCACGATGATCGTTTCCAGCAGGCGTTTAACCAACTGGTCACCACCTAAGGAAATACCATCTTGGTGGAGGACCTGACCGCGAATGTAGTCGTCGATCTTCGACTCGAAGTTGTACTTGGCGATCATCAGGTCGGTCGTACCGCCACCGATGTCGATGCAGGCGATGCGGATTTCATTGGCCTCATCACCGAACGACTCCGGCTCGGCCTGCTTGCCCTTGGCTGGTCCACCGGGCCGCGGAGCACCGGGCCGGGCGATGGCTCGCCGGGCCGTGGCGGGACGCGCCGCCGCCGCTTCCGGCATGTCTTCCAGCCTGGGCTTCTTGCGGCCGCGATCCTGATGCATGGTGGTGAACCAGAGCCGCGGATCCTGGCCCAACATCCGCAGCTCGCTCCAGATGTAGGTCAAGTGGCAGGCCGACGCTTCGTCGATGCCCAGATTGATCTCCGGCTTGCATCGCTGGTTCTTGCCCAGCGTGGCGGCAAAGATGTTGATGGCCTTCTTCCCCTGGGCTTCCAGACGTCGCTGCTCCTCTTGGATCATGCCGCTGGGATAGCTCAGCGTCATCGTTCGGATTTCGCGGGCACGGCCAGCCTCGCCGGAGGCATTGCGATAGGCAATCGAGTTGACGTAGGTGTAGGCCTGGGCCAGCATCTCGTAGAGCGCGGCCGTCATCAGCACGCGAGGCGCGTGACGCGGCTTGAGCGGGGCCTCGGTGGCATACTCCTGCTCTTTAGGCTCGCTATCCTGCAGGAGGAAGTCGCGGTCGTCTTCATGGACGTACTTGAGGAAGGGGCCTTTCAGCGGCGAAGCGTAGGCATTGGTCTTGCAGCGGTCCGTCGGATCGGCCATGTGCCAGTTGGCGCCTTCCAGCCAACTCGCATCGTCGGCCCAAAGGTAACGCTTGGGCGAGCTCAGTCCCGTGCGGATGTCACCTTCAGCCCGCATGACTTGCACGACGTCGTCGGCCTCGCGGCCCATGCGGACCATGGAGAGGTCATCGAATAGGGGTGGGGTAACGATCATTTCCACCTTGGCCTGTTTGGACTTGCCGCCGCGGCCGAACCAGCCGCGTTTGGCGTCCTCCTCCCCGACGGTGTGGTAGTCGGTCTTTTTCTGCTGCAAGGGTAGCAGGTAAGGCGTGTTGCACCAGTGGGTTTTGGAGGAAAACCATTGTGCGGCTGGCTGGCTGACGAACTCGCCTTCGTCGTTCCATGCGTCGAGATGATAACGATTGGTCAGCTCGAAGGGGAGCATCTGCGGAGTTTGGCTGATTTCGCCGGCTAGTTCCAGTAACAGCACGCCGGTACGGCTATTGCCGAAATCGACAATCATGTGTACGTGCTTGGCGTCGCCGGCCGTGGCCGCCGCGGGGCGAATACACAGCTCGATGTCCGACACGCCCTTGAGCGGTTTGTTGTCGATATCCAGCAACCCTTGCAGATTGACGAGGAAGTCGCGGGTCAGCGAGTTGGGCGAGCAGAAGTAGCCGACTTCCGGGTCACCGCAGGAGGTATCGACGGCCAGAAACAGCCTCGTCGTGCCCGACTGGATGATCTGCCACTGAATGTAGGGAAAGGTCCGTGGGGGATCGTTGGGTGTCGCTGGGGCAATGGCGCAACGCTGCCAGCCATAACCGATCTGGCTGGTCTGGTAACGGCTGCCGCCGCGCAAGGGGATACAAACGACCTGGACCCCCGTATTGGCGAAAAGTATGTGCATAATCGAAATCTTGTCTACGGCTTGAGTAGGGTGGGCCGCCGAGCTTGCGAGTCCCACCAGTATCCTTGTTTTCGGCCTCGCACGAGGAAATCCCCGTGCGCATCCCTGGGAGAGGGGGTAAAGCGATCAAGCGAAATGCGGTGCCACGGGGCTTTCATGGGAGCCTCTGTTCGTGGTAGAAGCATATTTCGGAAATTGCCACCCTCATATCTTAGTCCGTTTTGTACTTTGTGGCCAGAGCCACCGATATGAGCCACCGGTATCCCTGTATCTGGGCGTGGTGGAACTCGCTGTTACTTGCGGCAGGTATTGATCATAACTTTGCCGGCCGGATAGCTCCACGCACCCTACGGCCTGCCGTCTTGATCAAGGCCCCACGGGCTAATCGCTGACATCCCGCTTCGGACACCCCTCAAAACGCCGCGTGCTCCGTCCTCGCGATGATCTCCTCCTGAAGCTCTCGCGATAGATCGCAGAAATAATCGCTATAGCCGGCCACGCGGACGATCAGGTCGCGATGCGACTCGGGATCGGCCTGGGCTTGGCGCAAGGTCTCGGCGCGGACGATGTTGAATTGGACATGATGGCCGTCCATTTTGAAGTAGCTCCGCACAAGATGGGCCGCCTTGTCGAGATTCGCCTCGTCGGCCAGCAAGGCGGGCGAGAACTTCATGTTCAAGAGCGTGCCACCCGTCTTGATGTGGTCCATCTTCGCGGCCGATTGGATCACGGCCGTCGGCCCGCGGCGATCCGCACCTTGTACAGGCGAGATGCCTTCGGAGAGCGGAAGCATGGCCTTGCGTCCGTCGGGCATGGCCCCGGTCATCGCGCCGAAATAGACGTGGCAGGTGGTCGGCAACATCTCGACGCGGAACCGCCCGCCCTTGGCGTTGGGCCGCCCATCAAGCTCCTCGACCAGAACACGGAAGGCACGAACCATGATCTGATCGGCGTAATCGTCGTCGTTGCCGTACTTGTGCGTTTTGTTGACCAACTGCTGGCGCAGGAGATCGTGGCCGCCAAAATCGCTCTCCAGGGCATTTAGGATCTCGCCCAGCGACAACTTCTGCTCGTCGTACACAAGCTGCTTTACCGCAGCCAAGCTGTCGGTCAGGCTGCCGATGCCGACGAATTGAATGTAGCTGTTGTTGTAGCGCGCGCCGCCGGCGTTGTAGTCCTGGCCCTTGCTGATGCAGTCGTCGGTAATCACCGAGAGGAACGGGGCCGGCATCAGGGCGGCATACATCTGTTCGATGAGCAGGTTGCCTTGCATCTTGATCTCGATGAAGTGATGCAACTGCCGGTGGAAGGCGGCAAACAGTTCGTCGAACGTGGCAAAACTGCCTGGCACACCGGTCCGCAGGCCGAGAAGCTGCCCGGTACGCGGATCGACGCCGTTGTGCAGCGTCAATTCCAGAACCTTCACGAGATTGAAATAGCCGGTGAGAATAAATGCCTCTTTGCCGAATGCACCCGTTTCCACGCACCCGCTGCACCCGCCGGCCCGAGCGTCTTCGAGCGTCTTGCCCTGGCGAATCTGCTCCTCGACCACGCTGTCGGTGTTGAAGATCGACGGGAATCCATACCCCTTGCTGATCACCCGCAGGGCATGTTTCAAGAGAGCATCGGGCGATTTTCGCGAAAGTTGCAAATTGCTACTGGGCTGCAAGAGGTGCATCTCGTCGATGATCTCCAGCAACAGGTGCGAGAGTTCGTTCGACCCGTCGGAGCCGTCGGCCAGCAGTCCGCCGATATTGATATTGGCGAAGTCCGTGTAGGTGCCGCTTTCCTCGGCCGTCACGCCGACCTTGGGCGGGGCCGGGTGGTTGTTGAACTTGATGAAGAATGTCTCCAGCAACTCGCGGGCCTGATCGGGGGTAAGCGTGCCGGCGTCCAATCCCTGACGGTAGAATGGAAGCAAGTGCTGATCGAGATGGCCGGGGCTGAAGGAATCCCAGCCGTTGAGTTCCGTGATCACTGCCAGGTGGCAGAACCAGTAGGCTTGCAGGGCTTCGTGAAAATCTCGCGGGGGATAGGCCGGCACACGCGTGCAGACCGCGACAATCTTTTCCAACTCGGCCTTGCGGGCTGGATCGGTTTCCACGACGGCCGCCTGCCGGGCAAGCTCGGCATGACGCTGGGCGAAAAGAAGCATGGCGTCACAGGAAATATCCATCGCCTGTAACTGCTCTCGCCGGGCGTAAGCCAACGGATCGCCGAGAAAGTCGAGTGCGGCAATCGCGGCGGCGATTTCCCGCTTGAAGTCCAGCATGCCCTTGCGATAGATCTTGTCGTCGAGTACCGTATGGCCCGGTGCTCGCTGCTCCATGAATTCGGTGAACAGCCCGGCGGAGTAGGCTTCTTTCCACTCGGTCGAGAGGGCGGCGAAGAGTTTGTCTCGCATGCTGCGGCCTCGCCAATAAGGAATAACCTTCTCTTCATAGGCCGCCAGGCACTCCTCCGGCACCGCGTAACTGGTCTTGGGCCGAGAGTTGAGGATGCGGAGGTCTTCCAGGCTGTGGCAGGTCAGCTCGGGGTAGGTTGGCACGGTTTTGGGCCGGGGGCCACGCTCGCCGACGATCAACTCTCCGTCACCGAGATAGATCGCTTTGTGCTGACAAAGATAATAGAATGAACGGGCGCGCATGACCGGCACGGAGTATTTGCCTTCGTTGGCTAGGTAGAAGTCGGTCAACAGGCTCGCTCGCTCCGCCGTCAGCGAGGGCTGCGCGTCGAGGGACTCTTGTCGCAATCGGGTGGTTCGTGGCATCATGGTTTTTACCTCTAACCTCCTATGATAATGGGTACGCCCAGACCTTGCAACCGCGCAGCCGCCTGGCCGAAGAATTCGGGAGCCGGCGGCCTGACGGATTCCGCGAGGTACGGTTTGCCCAAGCGTGCAAACTTATAGGCCCCCGCATGGTGGTACGTGAGCAGGTTGACTTGCTTAACCCCCGGCACCGAAGCAGCGAAGCGAACCGTGGCTTCCAGGTCACTCGGGGCATCGTTTAGGCCCGGCACGATCGGCACGCGAACCCAGAGGTTGCCATGCTCGCGGCCGAGAAGTTTCAGGTTTTCTAAAATCGACACGTTGGACACGCCCGTATACTGGCGATGCCGGACGTCGTCGAGGATTTTAATGTCGTAAAGAAAGAGGTTCGTCCAGCGGGCTGCGGCCAACAAGGCATCTTGGCCGACAAAGCCTGTCGTGTCCACCGCCGTGTTGATCTCCCGTTGGCGGCATGCCTGGAGCAATTCCAGCAGGAAGGGCGTTTGCGCGAATGGCTCGCCACCGGAGAAGGTGACGCCGCCGTGCGATTCGTCGTAGAAGATCCGGTCTTTCTCGATCTCGGTCACGACTTCAGCAACGGTCATCCGCCGTCCGAGAAGCTGCCGGGCCTGGGTGGGGCAGGCATCGACGCATGCCCCACAGCGCACGCAGGTCGATGACGCCGCTTGAGCAGCAATATCGCGACCGCCCAGCCAAGCCCCACCCTGGGGACACGCCTTGCGGCACTGGCCACATGCGGTGCAGCGACCCTCGACCACGAGAATTTCCGGTTCAGGCAACATGCCTTCGGGATTGTGGCACCACCAGCAGCGCAGCGGGCACCCCTTCAGAAAGACGGTCGTGCGGATGCCCGGACCATCCTGCAGAGAATACTTCTGGATATTGAAGACGAGGCCGGTGAGCATGTTACGTTGCGTACTCCTCCGCCACTTCGCCGGCAATTTTGGCCCATTGCCAAAGCCGTTGCGGATCGCGGCGGACGGTAGAGATATCCTTGAAAATCAGCTCGACATGGCAGCCACGGGCTTTGTCGAGGAAATCCCGCAACTCCTTGCGTACGCGCTGCGGCTGCCAGGTCTCCTCGGCAACGATAGCGGGCGAGGGCTTGCGGCTCATCACGTAGTCACGGCCGACTTGCTCGACGATACGCCCGGTGTTGCACCAGGGGCTAACCGAGAGCTTTCGCAAATTGGGGATCTTCCGCAGAATATCGATCTTGCGATCCAGCGGCTCGCAGCAACCATAATACGTCAGCCCCCAGCGGACCAGCCAGCGAAGATCGTGCTCGACGGCGAATTCCCAGTGCATCCGCGGCGAGACTTCGGAAAAGATCTGGGCGTTGGAGCAGCCCCACATGTTGTGCGGCCGCACGTAGGCCGGGTCGTACTTCTCGCCCGGCAGTTGGCGGGTGTAACCGTATCCGCCGGAGCCGATCCGCGTGTTGTTGCAATCCAGCGAGAGCAGATTCAGGGCCTCGAATTGATCGAGTTCGACCATCCAGGCATCGACCATTTTTTCCACGCCGGCATGGACCAACTCCGGCCGCTCGATCAGGTCGATCATGGCCTCCTCGATACCCCACCAGCGGATCAGATAATCCCAGGGAGTAAACCATAGATGAGTCTGCCCCTGCTTGACGACGGGGAGGATGTCACCGTAGATGCGGCACATGGCCTCGTAGCGGAAGTGCGTGGCCGCTTCGTCGTGGGTCAGTCGCGGCATATTGATCTTGTCGAGGTCGGCGTCGCCGCGGATCTGGATCTTGAAATGCCGCGAAACAATGTCACTCGCACTATCGGTCCGCACCACGTCAACATCCTCGATAATGCCGAAATCGGTGCTGTGTATCGCCAGCGGACAGGCCAGCTCGGGACAGACGATCATGTCGCACGGTAAATGTCGCCACTGGTAGATCGTGCGGCGAAGTTCGCGTTCCTGATCCTGGGCCCAAGCGTGCTCGGTGACGAGGGTCAATTCGCCATTGACGTCGATTTCGTGCCAGGGGATTTCGTTGATCCAGACCATCGGCCGCACCGATTCCAGATCGTTGAGCTTCTGCCAGAGCCGGGCTTTTTCCGCATGGACCGGCAAGGCCGCGATTTCAGCCACCTCGGCCGCCAGGCGGCGAAGCGCGTCAACATCGCCGGGGGGCAACTTGATCTCTTCCGCAATCGGCGGCGGCGAAGAATGACTGGGATCGTGCAACATTCAAATATCCACCCACTGCCCTCGCTTTGCGCTCTCCAACACCGCTTCGCAGACCCGTTGTGTCGCCAAGCCTGTTCGTAGCGTCGGCTCGAACTTGGGCCCGCCTTCGAGGCTCGCTAGAAAATCGGCAAAGCTGTTGGTAAATGTGTGCTCGTAACCGATCGTGCAGCCGGGCACCCACCAGTTCTTCATGTAAGGATGCTCGGAATTGGTTACGTTGATCTCCTGCCAGCCGGTCAGGTGGTCTTCAATCTTCTTGCCGGTCGCGGGATCAATATAGCGGAAGAAATCGAGCAAATGCGGGTCTTCCAGATTGAAAAATACGGAGCCGTTCTCGCCGTTGAGTTCCAGCGTGCTGTAGTTCTTCCGCCCACGAGCGTAGCGAGTGCTTTCAAAAGTGCCCATCGAGCCGTTGGCGAAAATTGCCAGGAACATGCAGGCGTCGTCGATTGTCACCGGTTCGACCTTGCCGGTCTCGGCATGCTTCCGCTCTTTGACGAAAGTCTCCGTGTGGGCGACGACGCGGCGGATGGGGCCGTTGAGCCATTGGGCCGTGTCGATCGAGTGGGCCAGCAGGTCGCCCGTCACGCCGGAGCCGGCCACGCGGGCATCGAGCCGCCAGAGAGCCATGCCGCCTTGGGGCACGTCGGCCGAGATTGTGTAGTCTTGGTTGTATTGTGCCCGATAGTGGAACGGCCGGCCGATGCGGCCCTCGTCGATGATCTGCTTGATCAGCGAGATGGCCGGCACGCGACGATAGTTGAACGAGACCATGTTGGGTACGCCCGCCTTCTCGACGGCCGCAACCATTGCTTCGGCCTCGGCCACATTCATCGCCAGCGGCTTTTCGCAGACGATCATCTTGCCGGCCGCGGCCGCGGCAAGCACGATTTCGTGGTGCAGGACATTGGGCACGCAAATGTCGATCAGGTCGATGTCCTTGCGCTCCATGAGTTTTCGCCAGTCGAACTCCATCGACTCGTAGCCCCAACTCTGGCTGAACTTTTCCAGTTTGTCTTTTTCTTCGATCCGGGCGCAGCAAGCCTTCAAAACCGGCTTGTGTTCACGAGAGAAGAAGTGGCTGACTTGCAGCCAGGCGTTGGAGTGGGTGCGGCCCATGAAGCCGCAGCCGATGACGGCAATGTTGAGTGGGGTGGACATGAAAGACTCCTGGGGGGAAAGGTTTTAATGTTCAATGTTTTAATGTTCAATGATGATGGAGAATACTAAGGCGATGAGAGATTACGGATTGGCTTTACCCTTGCTATGGATCGAACTGAAAATCAGATTGAGCTCGTGCGATTCCTTCCACAAGACGCGGGCTGCTTCCTTCCTCGCCAGAATGGCGACGGCCAGCATCCGCAACCAATGCTTGGTTTCACGTACTTCTCGATTGCACAAACTGATGCGATACAGAAACTCCTTCTTGGATCCGGCAGCGTTCGCTTCACCGTAATTTGCACCGACGCTGGTGGCGGAGCGAACCAATTGCGTGACCAGCGGCGATGTGATCGAGTCGAGTGTCATGCTACGTGCAAACAAAATCACATTCTCACCAAGCTTCGCCGTCCGCTCAGTTAGGTCATACTTCGATTTATCTCTCGTGCCAGAACTGTTGTCAATCTCGTCCATCATTAATTATTTAATTATTGAACATTGAACATTAAAACATTGAACATTAAAACATTGAACATTAAAACATTGAACATTAATGCATTGAACATTAATGCATTCTTACTCCGCCCACCCGTGCTTATCCCGCACGCCGATCATGGCCTTCAAAATGCTCACCCAGGTCTCGCGCTTCATCATCACGTCGTTGGGGAACATGCAGCCATCCCAGCAAATATGCCGGATCCGCTTGGTCAGCTCGCCCTTCTCGTCGCGCAGCCAATAGCCGGCGTGATGCGGAATGTCGAGCTTTCCTTGGGCGTCGTCGGGCAAGCAGTGGCGGCCCGTCTTGTCGTGCGTACCGCTGCCGTGTACCGTGGCGTTGCTCTGGGCGATATGAAAATCGATTGTCCAAGGACGCAAGGCCTCGGTCAACTGGCAATAGGCCGCCTCAAACTTGTCTTCGTTCCGCCAGTTGAAATTGGCCGGCAGAATCGCATCCTCCGGGGCGTTGTAGCCCAAGAGATAAAGCAGCGTGTGGGCCATGTCGGCCTCGAAGCCGAGCGTTTGGGCGCGATCGACCATCTCTAGCAGTTGCAGCATCCGCTTCCAACTGTGCATGCCGCCCCAGCAGATCTCGCCCTCCGCAGCCAATCGCTCGCCGTGGTTCTCGGCGATATTACATGCCTCGCGGAAGGTCTCGGCGATCCGCTTCTGGTTACCCATCGGGTCTTCGTACCATGCCTCCACGGGCGATGCCGAGTCGATCCGCACCATGCCGTTGGGACGGACGCCCAATTCCCGCAACCGCTCGGCGATGCGGCACCCTTTGCGAACCTGAGTGAGAAATTTTGCCTGCTCGCCGGCGTCGCCCATTGCCATGCCGCCGCCGGTCGGGCCCCAGACCGGCGCGACGACCGTGCCAATCTCCAGGTTTCTTGCCCGAGCCTTGTCGGCCAGTTGGCGAATCTGATCGTCCGAGGAATCGATGTCGATGTGTGGGGCGAAAAGAAAGAGGTCAAAGCCGTCAAAGCGGATGCCGTCCAACTCGGCGTCGGCCGTGAGGTCGAGCATCGTATCGAGGTCAATCGGCGGCTCGGCCCCGGGGCCTTTGCCGACCACGCCCGGCCAAGCAGCATTGTGAAGTTTCGGAAAGTTGTGGGGATGTTCGTAGGTCATGGGATAGAGGAGGGGACTGGGGACTGGGGACTGGGGACTGGTATTATTTCGATTTACGCAGCACCGTCTTCTTCGCCCACTCGACGAACTCGCGGACAACCGCGTTCTCGCCGATTTCAGCGCGCCGGTTCACGAACCGCATAAGGTCGGCCGGCTTGAGAAACGCAAAGGCAATGCTATGTTCCACCACTTCGTACTTGGCCTTCTTCAGCCGGTAGAAGTGGAGCCGCTGTCGCTTGTCGAGTCGCCAGACTTCCGGCACTCCCACTTCAGCGAAGACCGGCATCCGCGGCACTGACGTATTCGTCACATCGATCTCGATGGCCAGATCGGGCGGCGGGTCTTTTATCGGGTCGTAAGTATCCTTGCCGCGCACCAACGGCTCATTGGCCAAATAGTAGGTTTGGTCCGGCTGGAGACCGCGGCCACCCTTCGCCGCACGAATCGTCGTGGACCCGATGCTCTTAATCGGCAGATCGGCTGCCAGGACGAAAGCCTCGATCATCCGGGCGATCAGCTTTCCCAGCCAGTCGTGCTCTTGTCGCGGGCTCATCATTTCCAGAGTCCCCTCATCATAGGTGTGTCGGAGGTAGAGGTCGGGCGTTGCGTCCAGTAGTTTCAGGTAGTCTTCCCACGTTACACAGTACAAGACGCGGCGCATCTCCAGCAAGCCCTCATCATAAGTGTGCCTCAGATGATATTCTCCCAGGGCTTCGAGAATACCTTCGTAACTATCCCACGGAACGCCCTCCAGAACCACATATTCGGATTCTGAAAAATGGCTCTTGTATCCGACAGTTTTCATTGCAGTGACCCCAGAGCGATTCCTTACGAACACTTCTCGTCAACCGCGAATATGATCGCCGATCTTCGGCATGTTCTTATGCACGTCGGGACCGAAATATCGCAGGCTCACCAGCGGTTCGCAACCGGTGTTCTCGATCTCGATGCCTCGCACGGCCGCTTCTTGCGTGATGTAAACCTCGTCCCACGGCTCTTCGCCAAAGTGGATCATCACGGGCGTTTGCAGCGCGAGCTTACCCATCCGCCCGCTGCCTTGCACCGTGATCCAACCGCTGGCCCCGGGATCCCGGAGCACACATTTAGCTCCAGGCTCGACGGTCAATTCCTTGGCCGAGACAAGTTGCTCGCCGTCGAAATGGCCATAGTCGATCCAGCGATCGGTGTAGCCAAGCCCCGATGCGCTTGGGTCGACGATCGGCTCGACATACGTGTGCTGCTTGAAGCACGGATCAATGTTCTTTTCCCAGTCGAGCTGCTCAACGATGAAATCGAGATCGTGGTGCTTGTCCACCGGAACATCCTTCACGAGCAAGGCCCACGGCACCTCGCGGCCTTCAACCAGCGATTGATACATGCCGAACACATCGGAACCCCACTGCGGCTCATAGGTACACATCGAACCTGGGGCGTGCAGCACGCCGGCCGGCACCATCCAGCCGGTGCCGGCCTTGAGCCTCGCGGCCCTGGAGAGGTAAAGGATGCCGTTGTCGCCCTTGCTCCAGTTCTCTAGGCAGCGGCGGACGTCGTCCTTGGTCGTGCCTGGCTCAAGGCCAAAGAACGTATAGTCGAAATGGTTCTCCGCGGCGTTCAATTGGGGCGGAAAGTAGTAGCACTCCGGCTTGCCCTGCTGCCCGGTCAGTGCGGCATGTTCGCTCTTCTGATGCATGTGGTGCGGGATGGGACCCATGTTGTCGAAAAACTTTGAATAGACGGGCCAGCGTCCATATTTATCGAACATCGTCTTGCCGACGAGCCTCGCGCCCGCCTCGGCCACGGCATCGCGGAGCAGGAATCGCTCCCCCTCGAAGATGGCGTAGCTCAGCCCCTCGTCGGCCGCACGGTTGTCGTTGGCCGCCTCGGTCGTGCTGGCGAACCAGCGTTCGTCGATGCCGCCACGATGGGTACCCAGGGCGTACCAATCGGTCGGTGCTAACTTGATCCGCTTGCCGGGATGGAGGAAACTTCGCGGCACCCAGTTAGGTGTCAGCCGCAAGATGCCTTCGCCAGCGTCCAAGGCCCGATTCACGATGGCCCCAACATTATCTTTCTTCACGACGGGTGATGCGCACATGTTCGTTTTTGCTCCCAAAAGATCCAAAAAAATCCCTGAAGTTCAAGATCATTCTATCACGAGAGATTCCCCCTTTGTCCAGCCCCCCCCGGGAAAATTCCGCAGAACTACAAAGTTTTCCTGCGCGTGAGGTAAGATTCCCTTGCCGAGAGCCCCAAAAAGTGGTAAATTGCAGGAAGGTCATGCTGCCGCGCGGGCGTGGCGAAATTGGCAGACGCGCCAGACTTAGGATCTGGTTCCGAAAGGAGTGGAGGTTCAAGTCCTCTCGCCCGTATTTACTTAGAGGGATTAGACTTATGACGATTCGACCCATTGCTTAGAAAGCCTTGTTTGGGCAACTGTTACCCAAAACGTTACCTTGGGCCGCTGTGTTACCTTCGGCCGTGCCAAACTTGGCCCAAAGGTCGTCGGCCACTTCGTCGGCATCTAGCTGGACATAATACTTCTCGGTGGTCGCTATCGACGAATGACGCATCAGCTTTTTAAGAACTGCCGATGAAACCCGCTTGGCCCATCGGGTGCTACCTCCTAAGCCCAGCACGTGCCCCGCCACCGCCGCCGTGCAAGTTCCAGGCTTCTTTGCCGAATAGCCCGGCAGAGGGGCATCGAAGGGCCTTGCAGGGCCTCGGAATACGGGTTGGGCGAGATTGCCAGAGGCATTGGCGTGGGCGTATACTAGGCGAGCGACGAGGAACGTACTGACCGATAGCCTAGCAAAGGAGATGAAACAATGCCAAATCCACCGCCGAAATGCCTCCGTTGCGGGGGCGACATGCAGGAGGGATACATCGCCGATCGAGTTGCTGGGTGGTACGACCCCACAAAGTGGTTCGAGGGCAAACTGGTGACAGGCTTTCTCGGCGGTATCCAGAAAGCCAAGAGCAAGCCATTGCTTGTCAGGACCTGGCGTTGCGTGCAGTGCGGCTATTTGGAGTCCTACGCGGACAAGCCAGCGTCTTGAGGACCAAGGCGGTGGATGCCAGGAGTGTGCTGGCACATGACCCGCGAGCCCAAAGCCCCTGGTGCCGGCCAGGCAGTGGCTGCCGCTGCAGCGTACCTTGGAGGGTGTAGACTGGCTTCAGTCGGAAGGATTCTTCTAGGGTTAGCTCATTTACACCTCAGAACCGAAGGACGTGAGATGTCTGACCGATGGCAGTTCTCGCTCAGTTCTCTTATGCTTTTCATGACAGCCTTCGCCGTTTGGCTGTCAGAAATGACTCTAAGCGTGCGAACCCTGTTTTCGCAGGAGGATCCCAGCGATGCAACACGGGAACTTCTTCGACCCGATTTTCTTATTTGTTGGGGCATCGGAACACTTGTAGTTGTTTGTGCCTTCCTCCTCATTGCCCGCAAAACCTCCGTAGCTGTTTTGTTGGGACTGGTTTTGATCGTCGCAAGCGTACCTATCTTCTGCCTGCCAAATGTTATCACTATGTTTGAATTTATGAACGGAATCTGACTGAACGCCTACGCCTAGGACTGCTTTGTCGCTAAGAATAAGGCGTGGCGACAGATTGACTTCGGCCCCACGACCCCACCGCCTGGCCGTGGCTGCCGGTTGGCAGCGTACCCTGGATGGCGTAGACCGCCATAATTGACGACGCCACGCCCGGCCGCGACAATGAGGCAAAGATCGACTGCAAGTCGGAAATGATAATGAGGATATCGGATCTTGGCAATGTTCCATATTTTTCGCGAAGAGCTAGATTCCGCCTTCAGGATAGATGGTAAGCTCCGCTGGAAGTTGCTGGGTGGCGTCGTTGTCGGCGTAGGAATAGGGCTCAAGGTCTGGTTTCTCATGTCGAAGGACGAGAACATCAAAGGGTCCTTCGGATGCCTGTGCTGCACGAGTGCTACGCCTCCCGAGATATCCAAAGCCTAAAACTGCCTCCAGATCGCCTCTAAGAAGCTCACAGACCCCAATAATCGTCGAAACCACCCGTGAAAATGTAGCACTCAGATAAAGTGAACCTGGCATCAATCGAAATGATTGAAATGGACGAGGTTATTAGGGCGTCATCAGGCACCACTAAATATAATTTGGCGGATTGACCACGAGTTCCGTTCAGCATAGGATTCCAAAGGTTCAGATTTCTATCAGTATTTCACATTCAACTCTCTCGGAGGTCTTGTCATGCCACGTTCACCAAAGTTTCTCGTTGCCGTCGCTTGTGCGGTACTCTTAGCTCTCGGCACACCGGCTATCTCCCGCGATAATGCTCCCGTCGTCACGCCAGACGTAGCCCTCGCACGGCTCAAAGAAGGCAATCAGCGATTTGTCGCCAACCCGACGAGCAAAGGCAAGCCGACGGCCGCCAAGCGTACCGAGACGGCACAGTCCCAGCATCCATTCGCGATCATCGTTGGTTGTGCCGATTCGCGTACTTCGCCCGACTTGGTTTTCGACCAGAACATCGGCGATCTGTTCGTCGTCCGCACGGCCGGTAACTTAGTCGACGATCACGCCCTGGGCAGCATCGAATACGCCGTCGAGCACCTTGGCTCGCGACTGATCGTTGTGCTTGGGCATGAACGGTGTGGGGCAGTCAAGGCCGCTCTGGGTAGTGCCACGGCACCTGGTCATATCAACTCGCTGGTTCACGACATTCAGCCTGCCGTCGAAGCCGCTAAGTCGAGGGTCGGCGATGCCCTGGCAAACACGGCGAAGGAGAACGCCAGTTTGGTAGCTGAAAAGATTCGCAAGGAAGCCGAATTCGGTGAGCTTGCGCCACAAGTCCGCATTGTCACCGGCTATTACGATCTCGATACGGGCGAAGTCGAGTGGCCGGCCAAGAAGCTAGAGAAGTAAGTGTGGTGTATTTTGTAGACGAAAACCCTGCTTGCTTCAAACGTCAGTCCGCACATGCTTCTGGAAAGGCTGATGATGGCCTAGACGCAATGGAGAAGCTGAGCAGATTTTGATATTAAGATGAAAATGTAATCAGCCGCCACGAAAAGGCTGTCTTGCCGCCTGATTGCCACGAGAGCTGGCGTGGGCGTATACTACAGGCAGTGGCGAGAAACGCGGTGTCCTGTAGAAAGCCGTTGGCAGATTAAATCAGGAGGCAAGGTTGATGCGAACGCTGATCGCCGTAATAATCGCGTGCTCGATTTTATTGGCTGGAGGGTCGGGCATCGCAACCGGCACTTCGCCCCTGGATTCTCATTCATCGCCGAAAGCAGAGAAGCTTGATGAGCCTGCCGAGAGTTATGACGATTTTGCACCTGGACTCGGAATCTTTGCGTTGCTGGTGATCGTTGTCGTTTTGGTACTCCTCGGCACGGGAGCCGTCCTAGCATTTGTTTTTGTTGGTGCTGTCGCTTGCTTGCTGGGATTCGGCATTCTTACCATGTCAACTTTGATCGGCGTAATCTCACGCCGACATCGCTCAGCCGTGAAAGCCTTTTTCCTACAGATTTTTGGTGTCGCTGGTATGATCTGTGGAGCGGGAACAGCGATTCTTATGAAATGGTTAGCGACGTTACAAATCTCGACAGGGTCGGCAATCGTGACCGGCAGCATCGTTGGCCTGCTTATAGGAGTCGCTCTTGCAGTGCTTTTTAACTATGCCTGGGACAGGTTGCTTGGAGTGTTCCTCAACCGTGTGGGGAGCCAATGGCACGCTTAGAACATCGCTGGGCAGAGATCAACGCGACTGGTTGCCTCCGGTAGCTGCCGTGCCCTTTGTCCGGCCGGTTGACGCCTCTGCTGGCTGCTGCGAAGATAATAGCTAAACAGGAGAACCCAATCATGCCCAAAACACGCGTCCACCACATCCTTGACCAGATCGGCACACTGGCCTTTGCCGGCGTCTTCGATACCCTATCTGCCAAACTGGCCCAGCAGGTTGGCTTTCCGATGGCTTTTGTTTCCGGCTATTCTGTCGCTGCCACCGCTATCGGCGAGCCTGATATGGGCCTTTTAACGCAAACCGAGATCACCGATCGGGCAAGACGAATCTGCATGAGCGTCGATATACCGATTATCGTCGACGCCGATACAGGCTACGGGAACCCCTTGAATGTTTACCGCACCGTACAGGAACTGATCGCTGCAGGTGCCGCCGGCTGCTTTCTGGAAGATCAGCTTTGGCCGAAGAAGTGCGGTCACATGCAAGGCAAGCGGGTCATCGAACGCGAAGAGTACGTGCAGAAGATCCGTGCCGCCGTGGAAGCCCGTGGCGAGCGCGATTTCTTTATTGTTGCCCGGACGGACGCTCTGGCCGTAATTGGCATGGATGAGGCCGTCAACCGCATCTTGGCCGCCCGTGAAGCAGGTGCCGACGCCAGCTTTATCGAGGCTCCTAACTCCCTTGAGCAGCTTGCCGAGATCGGCCGCCGCGTGCCAAAGCCGATGGTGGCCAACATGATCGAAGGCGGGAAGACGCCGGTTCTGCCTCGTGACCAGCTCGCCGCGATGGGTTTTCAGTTGATTCTCTATCCGTTGGCGGGGCTATTTGCGGCTGCCAAAGCCATCCGCACGGTCTATGAGCAAATCTACCGCGATGGCACAACGACGGGCACCGAATCGCAAATGACCTTTGCGGAGTTTAACAAACTGATCGGCGTGAGCGAGAAGTATGCCCTGGCCGAGCGGTTTGGTGCGTCGTGACCGATTAGGACCGGCGCAGAAATAACTTTCGCAAGAAAAGTAGCAGGCACACTCCGTGTGCCGTCTGCCCACGCTCGGCGAGTGGGCAAAACACGACAGTTATTTCTGCGCCGGTCCTTAGCGGTTAAGTTCCAGTAGTCCCGAAGAATGGCGACGAGAAGCAATCATGAGACAAACGGAGGAATGAATCTTGGTTGTGGAACTGCAAAAGAACAAGCGGTCGAATCTGGGTGAGGTTGGCGTTCTCTTCCTGCGGTTGGGAATCACCGCCTTTGGTGGACCTGCTGCCCATATCGCCATCATGGAAGACGAAGTGGGTGGTTCGGCGGCGACGATGGGTCACCCAGGAAAAGTTTCTCGATCTGCTCGGGGCAGTGAACCTCATTCCCGGCCCAAACTCCACGGAGATGGCAATTTACCTCGGTTACCCAATGAAATGCACGAATTGCGGCTACTCGTCCCAAGTTCTGATTGGCGGCGGGATGGGGTTTCATCAGATGACCGGATTCTGCCCGGAATCCAAGAAGTTCGTCTACGTCACCTGGAAGCGTGGAGAGAAGAAGCCTGACCCGATTGCCAAGGTGTGGGACTCGGCCAACGGCGAGATGATTGAAGTTTACAAGTGCCCCGACTGCACCAAGCCATTCATGCCGCTTCGTCTGAAACCCACCGATATGAATAGCCCTGGCTTCGATTGCTGCCCAAAGTGCGGCAAGCATACGTTCAATGTCGAGAAGGGCAAAGGGATTATGATGTTCGATTGATGGCTCGCTCTGGCATTTCATGGCTTCTACGTGGCTGTCCAGGGTATTCTTGCCAAAATGCCGGTTGATTCAAGACTCGACGTGGCGGAAAATGCTACATCACATTCACTTCATCGGGTGCTTCTCAAAGAACTCCCAAATCAAATCGTTGGCCGAGATGTTCTTGGTGGACTTGCCGATGAAATCCACCGGCGGCTGTTGGCCGGGCCCACATCGTCGGCCTTGTTTCCTCGAAAACCGCCAGCGTTCCAAGTCAACATGAGGCCCGCTAGCCCCAGTGGACATGGGATTCTCCTCGGTTTTGGGCTGGGGTTTCCCGCTATTTTACACTGCGGCATCCAACTGCAATACGGGGGCCGGGCAACCATTGTTTCGGGGAGTAGCAGGCCAATGCCCTTGCTTTACTGGACGGACACGCAATAATTCCAGCAACGGGGGAGTCCGAGAGCGGAACATCCGATTTCCAACGTCGTACGAATAATGTCGCAAGGAGAAAAGAACTATGCCACGAGTGTTGCCGCTTGCCTTGTTTGCTACTGCCGCACTGATCGGCTGCCAGTCGTCGAACGCCATCGAAAAGGAGATAAGGAAATTGGCAAAACCACTTAATTTCACTATGAAAACCCTGGACGGGAAAGACGTTGACCTGAGCAAATACCAGGGAAAGGTCGTGCTGATCGTCAATGTGGCGAGTAAGTGCGGCCTGACGCCCCAGTACAAGGAGATCCAGGCATTACACGAAAAGTATGCCAAGAATGGGCTGGTGATCCTGGGCTTTCCCTGCAATCAATTCCTTTCCCAGGAGCCGGGAACTGCCGAGGAGATCAAAGAGTTCTGTCGGATCAACTACAGCGTCAGTTTCGATATGTTCGCCAAGGTCGAGGTCAACGGTGAAGCAGCCTGCGATTTCTACAAAAACTTGACCGCACTCGATACGAAGCCTGTCGGGCCGGGAAAGATTAGCTGGAACTTTGAGAAGTTCGTCGTTGGCCGCAACGGGGAGATTGTTGCTCGTTTCGGCCCTCGAACAAAACCTGACGATCCCGACGTGCTGAAGGTAATCGAGGCAGAGTTGGAGAAGAAGTGATCATTCGTGGAAGTGCTTCTACTCTGGACGGCAATTGCGGCGACGATGATCGTCTTTTGGCAGAGGTCTTCGGTAGCAGGCATTCTGCTTCTGCCGTATCTGGCCTGGGTTAGCTTCGCCAGCGTCTTGAATTTGGTCATTTGGCGAACAAACTGAATCTGAATTGGGCAGACCGCTTGGATTAGGCTGGCTTGACGAACCGCTTGCACGGAACATGCCGAATATTCCGTCCCGTGAGGCACGATTTGTTCGCACATGGTGAACCTACAAGCTAGAGTTGCCTGAACCACATTTTTGCCGAAACGCCCTTTTCGTTAGGAAGAGAAGACCTCGGCTGTGCCTATTGTTGTTGTGCGACTGAGAAAACGGCCCTCAAAGTTCTCCTCGAAATGAGGAAGCGGCGACATTTCCTCGAATTGCGATGCATTGCCAATAGGAGAAAAGGACGAAGACCATGACGGCTAACCAGTTTTATCTGGCAGACAAGGCGAGTTCGTTTATCCGCAAATACTCCGAGTTAATTGGTGGATCGGTGGTTCTGGTCGGTCTTTACCTGACGAGCCTCTACCGATACGTGCTTTTCCACAGCCTTGCCGAGGTGTTCAGCATCGTTGTCGCCTGTGGAGTATTCATGGTCTATTGGAACTCCCGCCGCTTCCTGAGCAACGACTACTTTTTGTTCGTAGGTATTGCTTATCTCTGCGTAGGTTGCCTCGACCTACTCCATACGCTGGCCTACAAGGGCATGGGCGTGTTTCCCACCAATGACGGAAACCTTGCCAATCAACTCTGGATCGCTGCCCGCTACCTCGAAAGCCTGTCACTCCTGGCGGCTTGTATCTTCCTACATCGGCGGTTGAACGTACATCTTGTCGCTACGGGTTATGCAGTGGTCTTTGCCTTAATCCTCGGTTCGATCTTCTTCTGGGGGATATTTCCCGATTGTTTCATTGACGGTGTTGGCGTTACCGCCTTCAAAACGGTCAGCGAGATCGTTATCTGCGGTATTCTCGGTGTCTCAATAGTCCTCCTTGTCCGCCGTAAGGCTGATTTCGACCAGCATGTATTCTGCCTGCTGCTTGGCTCTCTAATTGTGACGATTGCCTCGGAGTTGTCATTCAGCTATTACACGAACCCCTATGGCCCCGCCAACCTTATCGGGCATCTCTTCAAGCTGGTGTCCTTCTATCTGCTCTACAAGGCATTCATTAAAGAAGGATTAAAGCGACCTCACGATCTGATCTTTCGTGAGATGCGGTGCAACGAGCAAACACTACGGCAACACAAGGAGGAGGTGGAGGCTCTCTACCTGAAGCTGGCCAAAAAGCAGGAGTTTCTGAACGCCGTCCTCGATAATATCCGAGATGGCATTGTGGCCTGCGACGCCGATGGTATGCTGACCTTGTTCAATCCAACCACACGAGAATTTCATGGCATCCCCGAGATGTCGATCCCGGCAGAAGATTGGCCGCAGCACTTTGACCTGTATTTGCCTGACGGCACCACCTTGATGAGAAAGGAAGATGTGCCGTTGTATCGTGCCCTTCAGGGAGAAACTGTTCAGAATTCGGAGATGGTGATTGCACCGAAGCAGGGTATGCCTCGTTTCTTGCTAGTAGACGGGCGGCAGTTAATTGTTGACGGAAAACTCGTCGGTGCGGTCGCCGTCCTGCACGACATCACCGAAAATAGACAGGCTATAGCCGCCCGCAAACGGGCCGAGGAGATGGTGCGGGCCAGTGAGAAAAAGTACCGCACCTACATCAATAACTCCCCTGCCGGCGTATTTGTGACGGACTTGACCGGACACTACATGGAGGTTAACGCATCCGCCTGTCGCCTCCTCGGTTATTCGGAAACAGAACTGACACAATTGGGGATATCCGACATTGTTGCCCCCGAGGATGTGCAGTCAGCAATGACGGCATTTTACGAGTTACTTCACACTGGCTCTGCGGTGAATGCCGAATTCTGCTTTGTGCGAAAGGACGGTTCACGATTCTTCATGTCGGTTGACGCCGTGAAAGTCCGGGAAGATCGGGTCATTGGATTCTGCTTGGACATCACCAAGAGAATCAACGCCGAGCGGTCGCTCAAACAGCAGTCGGAATCGTTACAGCAATCCAATCAGAAGCTCAAAGAGGCCCATAATAGGGCCGAAGCTGCCAGTCGTTCCAAGAGCGAGTTCCTAGCGAATATGAGCCATGAGATTCGCACCCCGATGACGGCAATCTTGGGATTTGCCGATATCCTTCTGGAAGACTTGGTAACGGATGAAGCCATCGAATCGGCCCAGATCATTAAACGCAACGGAGCGCATCTCCTAAACCTCATCAATGACATTCTCGATCTATCGAAGATTGAAGCTGGAAAATACACCGCTGATTTCCAGAAATGCTCGCCCGGCAACATTGCCGCCGAAGTCATCTCATTGATGAAGGTACGTTCCGATGCAAAGGGGTTAATGTTGACGTTTGAAGTTCGGGGAGACATTCCAGAGAATATCACGACCGATCCGATCCGTTTGCGGCAAAGCCTAATCAACCTCATCGGGAATTCCATCAAGTTCACCGAGGTTGGCAGCGTTCGGGTCGTCATGAGATTGGATGCAAAGCCCAATGGCGAATCGAAGCTTGCGTTCGACGTGATCGACACGGGCATCGGCATGTCGGAAGAACAAATGGGCCTTTTGTTCCGGCCATTTTCCCAGGTGGATGGCTCGGCAACTCGTCGATTTGGAGGCACCGGCTTGGGACTGGCAATCAGCAAGCGGATGGCCGAATTGCTTGGTGGTGACATTTCCGTTCGGAGCAGCCCCGGCCAAGGCAGCATGTTCAGCCTCAGTATTGGGATTGGCAACATGGATGAGTCGGCAATGATCCAACCGAGTAAAGTAGTGACCGCTAGGGAGCCGGTAGGCAATGCCCAGCAAAAGCTCAACTGCCGTATCCTCCTGGCTGAGGATGGTCCAGACAATCAGCGATTGATTGCTTTCTTACTCCGCAAGGCAGGAGCCGTGGTGGAACTGGCGGAAAATGGACAGATCGCCCTCGACCTTGCTCTGACCGCACAGCAGGTGGGAAATCCATTTGACGTGATTCTTATGGATATGCAGATGCCGGTCATGGACGGCTACCAATCCACGCAGAAGCTACGAAGTGCTGGCTACAAGGAGCCGATCATTGCCTTGACCGCTCACGCAATGACCGAAGACCGCCAGAAGTGTATCGACGCTGGCTGCGACGATTACATCACCAAGCCCATTGATCCGAAGAAGTTAGTTGGGTTAATCGAACCGTGGCTGGCGAGAGAACCAAGCCTAGTCTGACCCAAGCCAGCTTGTTCTTCAATCCCACGGTTTAACCCACGGTTTTTATTCGTAAATTCATCCCGAAACCGAAGAACACGACATGATCGATATTCTCTGCTCAGCCCAACTCGATAGCAACTCGTTGTATGTCCTGCCCCCGCTTCCTCCAGCGAAGACCTACTTTGCTCCTGCTGGTCGGGACACCCCCGACGAGCTTACTCGCAAGGCAGCGGTCATCGAACGTCTGCCGCTGCTGAAAAACGCCCTGGACGCCATGCCGAACATGGTGATGATCCTCAATGGCAATCGGCAAATCGTTGCCGCCAACCAGAAATTGCTCGGTATTCTCGGTGCCAGCGTGGGGGAACTCGTCGAGAAGCGGCCCGGAGAGGCGATCAACTGCATTCGGGCCAAGGAAGGGCCTGACGGCTGCGGTACGGGTGTGCATTGTGCAGCCTGTGGGGCTGTCAATGCAGTCATGGATAGCATGAGGAACAATGCCGAGACTGTGCGAGAATGCCGTATTTTGGCCCAAACCCCATCCGAGGTTGTCCCGCTTGACCTTCGGGTGACGGCTTCTCCATTTAAGGTCGAGAATGAAGCCTTCGTCCTTGTAGCAGTTGAAGACATCAGTCATGAGAAGCGAGTGGCTGTTCTCCAACGTACATTCTTCCACGATGTCCTGAATACGGCTGGTTGCATCTTGGGTTATGCGGATTACCTTGGCTCCGACTCATCCACTGACCCGGAAGTGTGCGAACGGTTATCAAGCCTCTCCAGACAGTTGATTGAGGAGATTCAATCCCAGCGGGATTTGCTCCACGCCGAATCGGGTGAATTGAAGCTTAATCATGTACCTCTCAAAGCAGGTCAGGTTCTGGACGAACTCCGCACTCAATACCTCAAGCACCCGATAGCGGCAAACCGCAGCATCTCTATCGGCCAGACATGGGATGGGGCGGTCATCACGGATAAGCAGATTCTCCAGCGTGTTCTCGGCAACATGCTGAAGAATGCTCTCGAAGCTACATTGCCGGGAGAAACCGTCACATTATCCTGTATCGACAACGGCGAAACCGCGACCTTCACGGTCAATAACACGGAAGTCATGCCCAAAGAAGTCCAACTTCAGGTCTTTCAGCGGTCGTTCAGCACCAAGGGCGAACCGGGCCGTGGGATTGGAACCTACAGCATGAAGCTGTTTGGGGAGCGGTATCTGAAGGGCCGGGTGGATTTTGTAAGCCAAGCTTCTGTAGGCACGACCTTTCGGTTGGCGTTGCTGAAGAAGCCGTTATTGGTGTAGTGCTGGATAAACTTAACTTGCCGGTGATTCTATCCCTTAAAGAGTAAAACCGCTCGGCACCATCGAACCCGAGGCTCTTCGATCACGTGGAATCTCAATTCGGTGGTTGTTGCCGCAGTTTTTCTGAACGCCTTGCCGGGCACGTTAATCTTGGGTTCGGCCACCAGCAGTTTATTGCATCGCCTCTCTCAAGGCCGCAGCGACCGCCAAGGAATGACCGACGTGATGTTCGGCGAACTGATTCGGTGTCGCCAATATGACCAATCGCTTGGTCCTCGGATTCCAAGTTTGGTTGGACGAGAAATTCAAATAACGTAGCGAATGCTCATAATCTTTGAGCCTGTATTTGCCCGAATGAAAACGCGGGTCTGCAGTTATTACCGACTCGTTTCGGGCGTTCGATATTCCCATATTTCGGCCTGTTGTTTGCCGCGATGAGGTACGGCGATGTAGAGACGATTAGCCGCTGAAACAAAAAGCGACGTTCGGGCACCTGGGGCCGTGGGGATCGTAGCCAGCAAGCGGTATTGGTCGGCGTCCTTTTGCTGGAAAACGCTCAACGATCCATCGCCACCGGAAACGTAAATGCGGCGAAGGCGGGCATCGTAGAACACGTCATCCGTGTCGCCTGAACACGCTTGTGAAGTAACCACATTGCCCGAGCGAGTATCAAGCACGACCAGCCGAGCCGGTTTTCGGCAACCGACCAAGAGCCGATGATTTTCCTCGTCGAGGGCCATCGGAAAGTTAGCTTGAAACTCCTCCATCGGCCAGCGGGCTACAAGTTCGCCCCGCTTGCGGTCAATCACGGTGACTTGTCGAGCATTGGGGACGTTGATGAAGACTCGGCTTCCCTGCTTTTCGAGTTGAAATGATTCGGGGTGGCCGGGTAGCCGAATGCCAGTTACTCGTTTCATCTTAGTCAGGTCGATTTCCGCCAAGGCTCCATTGCCGTAACCGACAAATACACGGTTAGCTTGGTCGTCGTAGCGAACATTGTCGGCATCCTCCTTGCAGTCGATTTGGACAATCGGCTGGTAGGTACGGCTGTCGAAGAATCGACAGGAGCCATCGTTTGCGTTAGCCACCACGATTCGCCCAGCACGCGGAAGATAGGCCACACCTTGCGGTTCGCGTAGTCCGGTGAGCGGTGCGGCAAGGCAATAGCCTGGGACCATCCAAAATCCTTACAGAGAATGCACCGATTGGTGGCCGATGCACGGTGCATCTCAACCAGAATTACCCACTCGCCGCTCAGCGATGGAAAAATGCTGTTAGACTTGCCATCGCCCCCCAATAGAAAAGCCGCCTTGAGCAGACCCAAAGCGACTTCAATGAGATTCTACCCTGCCGTCACCATACTCAAATGCACCTGGCGATTCGTGGAAGGTCAAGGCGGAGGCATGAACGTCGGCACCTGATTGACCACGGTATTCTTCGCCTTCTCCAACAGGCTCGCCCACGACGCATTCTGCGATGAAATAAATAAATACCCAGAAAGTATCAACCTGCCAGAGAACTCGCTCTATACGCTGAATGAGGGGGCTTCTGGGGTTGTTCCTGGGTCTTTCCCTGCGTTGCGGTTCACAAAGTCAACTCACCTTATCCATTTCCACATGCTCCGAACGCATTCCGTGAATGGCGTGCAAGTTCCCTGCAAGGAGTCCGGGTAGATTTGCCTTTTTCGTGACGTTTACCGATTGCGGGGTCGATTCAAACTGTTGGCGTCAATTCCATTCAAAGTGCCGTGTGAAGGTAACGACAGATGAAACCCCGCAGCTTGTTCGGAACAGTTGCCTGTGCAATTTTGGTCCTGGCGATAAGTTCCACCGCTGTCCTGGGCCAGGATGTCCCGAAGGACAACGACTTGCCTACAGGCGTTTGCGATGGAGACTGTTGCCCGCCGTGCTGTTGTCCCCGATGGACAGCTTCAGCCGATTTCATCATCATGGATCGAATTGGCAGCTTCAATCAGACGCTCGTCGAGACGGTGCCAAAAAACCAGTCGCCAAGCGATCCTGGCACCGAAATGCTGAACGCCAACGATCTTCAACCAGGCTTCTCTGGCGGGCCGAGACTAGGCTTGATTCGCCAAGGCGATAGTGGCTACGACTTGGAACTGTCGTACTTTCAGATCGACGGCTGGAACAGTTATCAAAGCATTGGCCCCACGCCAGACTACTGGCTGGTTATGAAGGCCCCCGGCGATTTTCTTCAGACGCAAGATGATAAAGATAAGCAGATGATGGCATGGAATTATGCTTCCCGACTCTACAACGCCGAATTGAACGTGCGATGGAATCCATGTGCCCGCATCACCATGTTGGCGGGCTTTCGTTGGATCAATTTGTCGGAAGAGTTGCAAGGAAAGTTACCTCCTGAGAGGTCAGTGCCTTTCTGGGATACCAACGTAAGGAACAATCTCTATGGATTCCAGATCGGTGCGGCCGGAAAGCTATTCGAGCGTGGTCGGTTTTCGATTGACGGAGTGGTGAAGGCCGGGATTTTCGACAACGATGCGAAAGAGACAACGGGAGTCAGTATCTATAGGACCGTGTACCAGGAGTCTGCCTCGACCAATCACGCAGCCTTCCTTGGTGAAACCGGCTTGCAGTGTAAGTATCAAGTTACCCAGAAGCTTTTGCTAAAGGTTGGCTACGAGGCAATGTGGCTGCAAGGCGTTGCTCTAGCACCCGCCCAGATACAGAAAACCCTAAGCCATATTCGACCGCCGGTAGGTGTGCAAGCCCTTGGCATTGATAGCGGGTCTGGCGTGTTCTATCACGGAGCCACAGCCGGTTTGGAGTTTTCGTTCTAGTCGTTTGGCTAATCCTTCTTCTGGAATGACGATTAGTGAGGAACAGGAGGACGCTCTTCTGGAATGACGATTAGTGAGGAACAGGAGGACGCTGCGGTCCGTCAGTTGGATATAGACCAACTGGCCTGGGCGGGCAGGTCGCCACCGTGCTTCTGGGCGAACTTGTCGGGTAGTCTTACTTGGTGGCCTTTCGTTCCCTGCATCGGCTCTTTGCTCAGCGGAGAGCGAGGTACGCGGGCTGAGCGGCCCCTATCGACGCCGTATATTACTGTCTCGGCACAAGAGGGGTTCGACCAAAGTCGTCGTGCATGCCGCGGCTGGCAATGGAGTGGGAAGGGACGGGGCCGCAAAAGCTGCTTTGCACAGCCGAATGGGGATCGCCAACGGTATACTTCCGGGCGTGGATCGCTGACAAGCCGCCCTGCTTCTCGCCACCGTCTACGCCAGAGTACAATGGAGTCGTCAAGGCAGGGCAGACGGATCGTGATTAGCTTGCATCCGTAGCTGCCTGTAAACGTCGGGAGGAAGCAGTCATGAAATCGGCTCGGCTCATACTCACGCTGGTGATCGTCCTCGCTTTGGCCCTGCGAGCTTCAGCCCTCGATCAAATGCCCGCCTGCAACGCAGAGTTGGTACAACGTGCCGATCTTATAGGTAGTTTTTCAGATCGTCGAGTAATTGATATAGGTCGGCCTTTGTGGCCAACTTAGGGTTAATTGTATCCGCGAGGATTGACGTGCGGAGAATGCGGAGCATATGAGCCAGCGACCATTCCGTACCTGATGGGCCAAGTCGTATACCACCCAAGCCGAGCGACTGAAAAAGTTGTAGAAGCGATCGAACGGATGTCGCTCTTTTCCGGAAAGGGGTGTATCGGCCTGAATCGTTTGGATCACTCGAAACTCCGTTCGCTTGCCCAAACACATTACCCAACCCAGCAGCACCTCGATGTGCGTTTGGAACGATGGTTGCGTGAATGCTGGCAGCAGGCATTGCAGTACCGTATCGAGAGAGAGTATGCTCGTAAACATGGATGGGGACCTCCTTGTCCTTTGTGCGCGTCTCCGACGCTTGTAAAACCACGCAGAGTTTACAAGGAACCCCGTCCTCTTTCATCATCAAAATCCATCAAAAAATCTGCGAATGTTCAGAAAGGTATCACGTTATATTCATGCGAAAATCAATTCTCAATGCCTCGCTGCTGGTAATTCTGCTTGGCCTTTGCTTGGCCGTCCCATCGATGGCCGTGGAAGATACCGCTGCCAAGTACGTCAAGAAGGAAACCTGGCAGGAAACAATGCTGGCCGTTCGTGCGGCGTTCCAGGCTGCCGGCGTCAAGGTCGACATGGGACTTGGCTCATCGCTGGCCATGGACCTTTGGCGAGATTTCCCGCACCAGACCGACTGGCTGATGCAGGATAGCCCCGGCAAAATGAGCGACTGGGTGAACGGCTATCGTGATGGCAAGGGCGACCTGACGAATTTCCTGACGACCGGCCGCGATGCCTCGTTGGAACGCAGTCTGATCGAGCATGTCTTGCCCGAGTGCGGTTCGCGAAGCGGCGGAATTCGAGCGGCGCTCGATGCCTTGGTCGCCGGCCAAGTTAAGCCCGAGGACCGACGCTGGCTGGATCTTTACGTCCAGGCTTGCCGGGTACGCCGGCAGACTCGGCTGCGGCCGCTTTTGGAGCAGACTAGGCAAGTGATCTTCGCCAGGCACCACAACATGGGCGACTTTTTTTTCGCCTATACGGAATACACCGACTGGCCCGGCAACAAATACGGCGGACTCTGCCGGCTCGATCTCGACAACGAACAGTCAGTCGCCGGCCCGTTTGCCACCGTCACCACTCTTATCCCCACGGACACGGGCGGCGTCATCCGCGATCCGGCACTCTCCTACGACGCCAAGCGACTGCTGTTTGCCTGGCGGCAAGACGCACGGGACCAATACTACAAGATTTACGAGCGGGATCTGGCCACGGGCGAAAACCGGCTGATCACCGGCGCCGACACGTATGGAGCTAGCTACGACCCCTGCTATTTGCCCGATGGCAACATCCTCTTCGCCTCCAGTCGGGTTGTGCAATCGGTTGACTGTGCCGGGCCGGATGCGAGCAACTTCTTCATCTGCAACCGCGACGGAGGCCACGTCCGCCGCGTCGGTTTCGACCAGGTCCATACGCTCTGGCCGACGGTGCTCGACGACGGCCGCGTGGTCTACATGCGTTGGGACTACAATGACCGATCCCAGATCTACCCGCAGGGTCTGCTGCAGATGAACCCCGACGGCACCGGACAGACCGAGTTCTACGGCAATAATAAGTGGAAGCCGACCACGCTGTTCCACCCCCGCGGCATCCCCGGCACGAGCAAGGTCGTGGCAGTCCTGGGAGGACATCATAATCCCCAATGCGGAAAGCTAGGCATTGTCGATACCTCCCGCGGTAGGCAGGATCTCGACGGCATCACGGAGTTGCCCTCCGGCGCGAAGCCCGCCTATCCGAGGGCGGACACCTATGCCCAAACCGGCGATCAATACTGCTACCCGTTCCCGCTCGACGGGCAATCGTTGCTGGTCAGCTACGACCCGATCGCTTATCACCTCCGCGTCCCTGGCCGGCGGTTGGACAACGTAGAGCAAATGCGGTTTCACCTTTATTATATGACGTTCGACGGCCGACGCGAGGTACTCTCGGCCGACGCGCGTATCTCATCCCTTAAGCCGATTCCGGTTCGCGTCCGCCCGTTGCCGGTTCTACGGCCGTCGACGGTCGATTTCTCCAAGAATACCGGTGTCTTCTATCTGCAGGACATCTATCACGGCCCTGGGCTGGATGGCATCCCCCGCGGCACAATCAAGAAGCTCCGCGTGGTCGAACTGAGATACCGCGAGATGAGCATCGGCGACAACCGCAGCAGCGGCAAGGGCGGCGGCGGCAGGGTGGTGACGCCAATCGCCGTGGGCACCGGCGCGTGGGACGTGAAGGCGATCCTCGGCGACGCGACGGTGTACGAAGACGGCTCGGCCATGTTCCGTGTCCCGGCGCGCACGCCAGTCTACTTCCAGGCACTGGACGACAAAAGCCGGATGATCCAGACGATGCGTTCCTGGGCAACGCTCATGCCCGGCGAGCAGGCTTCGTGTGTCGGCTGCCACGAGCACAAGAACCAGGGGCCTTTGTTCGGCCGCCGGATAGGCCACGCCATGAAGGCCGGGCCAGAAAACCTCGCTCCCTTCCACGGCCCCCCGCGCGGATTCAGCTTTGCGAAGGAGATTCAGCCGATCCTCGACCGGCACTGCATCAAGTGCCACTCGGCCGCCGGCCAGTCAAAGAAGTTGTTGCTGACCGGCGAGCCCGTACTCGACGCCCGATCAAAACGATATTGGTCGCGTGCCTACCTGACGCTGACCGCGACTACCGAGAGCGACAGCCGCGGCCACGCGAACGAACTGGTCAACTGGATCAACAATTCCTCGGAGCCCTGCATGATTCCGCCCCAGTACGGCGGCTCGACTCGCAGCAAGCTGATTGCCATGCACGAAGCCGGCCACAAAGATGTCAAGCTCTCGCGTGAGGAATTGGACAAGCTGGCCGCATGGATCGACTTGGTCATCCCCTTCTGCGGTGACTATGTCGAGGCCAACGCCTGGAATGAGGCCGAGACGACCTACGCCCGCCAGCGAATTCACCTTCGTCAGGAAATGGACGCGATCGAACACAGATGCCTTGATGCACCCTTGGACGCAGCCACAAGCCGCTTGAAATGAGAATATCAGCAATCGATTCTCGGAATCGCGGCCGTCTCTTTGTCCCCGCAAAGTGGATCGCGGCTAGACAGTTCGTTCATTTCTTGATCTGGACCGTTCTTCCGTTTCCTAACCTTGTTGGCATTTTTATCTTCCAGTCCCGCGAAGCTGGCGTCGTCGCTGCCGATCCATTCTGCTTACAACTCGACCGATTCGACATCCGACCTAGTGCAAGGCCCTTGCCAAACCTGACTTGAAAGCGAATAATTCTAGTGTCGGAGGAAAATCCCTCTGGCGAAAGGAGAATTGCCATGCTTCACGTCGCTCTGCTCTGCCTTCTTATAGGACAAGTGCCACCGCCGCCAGTCCCACAACCGCCTGACAGCTACAGCCAATCCCCTTCTGTGGATGAATTACCGTCCACTCCCCAAGCCCAGCGAGAATGGCTTCTCGCTCATCTCATCGTGGATATGCAGGCACAGGGCAAGTACGATGCCCAAAAATACCTTGAAATTGAATCCATGCTGAACAATGTAAGCACCAGTCAATTAGGTGTTCTGGTTCAGTATTACCAACAGCGCAAAGCCCAAGTTGAGGCATGGCAGAAGGCACAAGCCGAGACCAACCTTCGTCGTTTGGAAGCCTACCGTGACAGCCTAAAGCGGGAACTTGCCTGGAAAATCGCTACCCGCCAGCAGGAACAGGCGATTACGGCATACGGCTCAGCACTTGCCGCTCAACAGGGGCAGTGGGCTTTGCAGAACTTTTATGCGGCCCAGACTTGGCCGTATTATGTCAATCGACCCTACTATTACGCGCCTCAGCCACACCGCCATCATAATCATTGATGACAGTGACGGCCTAGCACTCAGCCGCCACTCTCAGAATTGCAGATAGACTTCGGTCAACATCGTTTTCTGTCGTCGCCCATGACGACACGCTGATTCTCATTGCCGTCTGGCCGTGCCACGATGCCGTGCTGCACCAGCATGTCCCATCATCCTGAACCGCTTTCAACACCTTCTTCGTTTTGTCGTCGCTACCAAACGATACGAGGACTTGGTTCAGCACAACTTCATTGAGAATCGAGTAGCCCGCCTGTCGGAGGCCAATGGCGAATCGAGTTGCATGGCTGCATGTCCGTTCGATGAGGTCCGCTACACCAGATCGGCCCAGGAATCGTAACGCCGCCCATATTTCAATTCCACGAGCACGGCGAGATGCCTCCGGTGTGTACTTCCATGGCTCACGGCAATCGCCTTGCGGCAGATAGCTTACGGGAGGCATCATGGCCCCAGTCACGAAGGCTCCGGCACAATCTCCAGGTAAGTGCAGCAACTCAAGGAGCCAGGGAATAACGACCTCCTCGACCTTGGCGGCGACTGGAGAACTGACGCTGGACATGGCGTTCTGATCCCACGCTGCGGCCAGCCAGTTCGCCGCCAATGCTACGGGGAGAGTACCTCCCACCACAAAGCCGAAATAACGACCACCCACACTTGCCACGGTCGCAGGCGATCCGATCTCGTCAAGTAACGCCAGCACCTTCTCGGGGTCTGTTGGGTCGTCGGACAACGTGCTACCCAGTTCCGTGAGCCGACCGAGTACCGCTGGCACCGGGAAAACTGGACGTGTTCCCAGATTACTCAGGTAGCTTATGGCTCGATTGGCAGCATCGCGCAGAAGATCGTTCACAAGACACAACTCATCTTTGTTGTCTGTCATTAGAGCATCCATGAAGCAGACGACCAGGAACCCTGTCGAATGGATTCCTGCCACATCGGTGGGGGCTGCAACTACTTCTGCTTCACTGAGATAATGATCATAGGGCCAGGGCCGTTGGCGATAATGAACAGCATCGCCCCCACGATCGAAAGGTTCTTCATAAAATGCATCAGTTGCTCTTGCTGGGCTTTTGCGTCGGCAATGGCCCAGAAGTTGTGGAAGTAATAGGTCGCCAGGACGAGAAACACCAGCAGCAGCGATGCCCCGATCCTTGCCCGATACCCCGTCATAACCGAGAGGCTGCCCGCAAGCAGAAACACGATTGCACCAGCCAGCATCAGCTTCGGTTGCGGTATCCCCTTGGAAGCCATGACTTGGGCCACATCGCTGAAATGGGGAATCTTGCTGCCCACCGCCGCCATCAGGAAGATGATGCAGAGAAGAACTCGCCCCGTGACCGCCAAAATGCCTTGCAGTTGTTTCATAATCCGATTCCTTTCGCCTTCATTCTACAAAATCGTCATTGGGGAAGCTAGGTTGATGACGGTCATGGCAATTGTGGGAAAGCGATTCATTGCTGGGCCATCGCTTTCCTCTTCTCCTCAATAAATTGAACATGACGTAGAATGTGGCCGGTCATTCACCCGCTTGATCCGGTCGCCACAGACGATCTCAAAATCGGCCAGATGGCAAACGACCTCCAAAGTGGACCACTTGCCGGGTATGGGACGAGCCACGAGTTGCTCCTGGGACATCCCGGCCACGGCCTTTCGCAGTAATTGCGGGCCGTCGAGGTAGCTGTCGATCAGCGTCGTTGGTTCCATTGGTTATTGCTCCTGTATTCCAAGATCATCGAATGTAATGCCCCTCAGTATACACCCCCCACCGTGACGAACGCAAGAACCTGGCCGCGATTCACGCTGAAGTGCATCAACCCGTATACAGTGAGGCGCTGTCCGCTATGCCCTCTGTGTCGTTTCGCACCTCGCCTTTCTCACGGCCGAAGGCCACATTCCAGTAGGTTGAACCGGGCACAATCATACGAATCACCGCTTTGACGAACTGAAAATTGCCAGCGAAGGACTCGTCGGGGCTGCCTTGCTCTACGACGGCGGTATTTGCCACTTGGCCGCATTCAGCGACGGTGAATAGCCAAGCAGAAAGGGCTTCACAATGACAAGTACGCTTCTCGATTCCCCACCGGGGCTTTCAAGTGGAGTGGGCTAGATTATGCTCACATTCTGACTCGGTGCTACCTCAAGAGGATGAATAATACGATGACTACACGAAGAAGGCCGAGTTGATCGACGAATTGATGGTTGGCATCGAAGACCGCAAGGCCGTCTTCATCACCTATCAATCACTGAAGGCCACGGAGCCGGTCACTTACGACGTTTATACGTTACAATAAGAAGGAATAATGCACCCGCCGCCTATCCCTGAATATCCCTCTCGGCTGACACTATGAGCATCAAGGACAAGAAGTTCAATAAAGCAAAGGAGCGCGTAGACCGCTGGCTGTGGAAGCTCGTCGGCAAAGAAAACGCAATTTTATTAAGATTGGCTACGAATCCAATTTTGAACGGCTGATTCGCAATGGATTGCCCACTGCGTGTCCATTCCAGACATGACCGGGTAGGACGGAACGGTGCAACGCCGTGC
>JBAWVO010000031.1:0-35031 GCA_037147235.1 Planctomycetota bacterium
GGGCAGGCGGGACGCCCGCACCACAATTATCCGCAAACCCGGCGGAGAGCCTGAATTTGTTTCGGATTTCGTCATTCGGATTTCGGATTTTCCTTCTGCGGCAGCAGGATCATCGACTGGCTCTTGACGATCGCGTAGTCATCCGGAAAGGTGTGAAATGCCTGGATGAGCAGCTTGCGGGTGCGAAGCTCGACATTGATGTAGCTCATCGCTCCCAAGGCCATGCGGCCGCTGGAGTCGAACTGGTGAAACATGCCCTTCTGCAGGCTGGCTTCGGCCAGTTCTTGCTGGAAGGTCCAAAAGACCCCGGGATCGACCTGTTCGAGCTGGAAACTCATCTCGTAGCGAACGCCGCCACGACACTCGACGTGATCGCTCCGCTGGCCCTTGAGCGCGTAGGACATCAGCCGCCGCTTTTCCGGCAAGGGATGATTGGCCGAGGCGGCCACCTCGGTAAGCGTCATCCCCCCGTAGCGCCACGTTACTACGTGGCCTGCACTGGTGATATCGATCTTGGCTTCGTAATTCCCCCGCGAGACGCTACGTGTGTGGTAAACCTCGAAAAGTTCCGGATGCAACGGCCGGCCGAAGAGCTGAAAGACCAATACCGCGACTTTTGGTCGAACAGTTAGCACTTTCCCAGTTCCTTTGCTATCACGGTGCCCTTCGTATCCGGCGAGAAGTCACAGGCCCCGGTTAACCAATCGAAACGTCATTCGATCGAAGGGGCTTGTGGTCTTCAGGTCAGGAACTTCTGGGCGGAATGAATTCTCTTGTACCACAGGGCTACATTATAGCGGTTTCCCAGTAGTTCACCAAGAGAGATTTTCTGAAACCAAAAGATTCATAATCACTGATCGCCTGGGTAGATAATGCAAGCCTGCCCCAAACCGATGGGTGGTGTGAACGGGTGATTGCTGCTATAATGCGGCCTTTTCCCCATTCCACAATACGTTCCCCTCACTCCCATGCTCGACCGCAAATTCATCGTCGATAACGTCGAACTCGTCAAGCAGAACTGTAAGAACCGCAACGCCCCGGCCGATGTCGATCAGTTCGTCGCGCTCGAAGAACAGCGGAGAATGCTGCAATCGCAGATGGACGAGGCGAATCGCAAAGCCAATGAGACGGCCCGATCGATCGGCAAGGCCCCGCCGGAGAATCGCGAGGCGTTGAAGGAGGAGGGCCGCCGTATCCGCGACGAGGTCGCGCAAATCCAGCAGAAGCTCGACCGGATTCTGGTCGAATCGGATACGATCGTGCGGACGATTCCCAATCTCTCGCACGCTGCCGCCCCGGTGGGAGTTGACGACAAGGCCAACCTGGAACTGTTCCGCGGCAAGACGCCGATTCCGCAGTTCGATTTCAAGCCGCTGGATCACGTCGAACTGGCGGAGAAACTTGATTTGATCGACTTTGAAGGTGGGGCGCGTGTCGCGGGGCACGGATTTTACTTCCTGAAAAACGACGTCGTACTGCTCGATCTAGCCTTGCAACGCTATGTATTGGACGTGCTCCTCAAAGAAGGCTTCACGCCCATGACCACGCCCGATCTGGCTCGCAATGATGTACTCCAGGGGATCGGCTTCATTCCTCGCGGGCCGGAGACGCAGATTTATAGCATCGAAGGGAGCGATCTGAGCCTAGTGGCGACGGCCGAGATTACGCTCGGCGGGCTCTTTTCCGGCCAGACGGTCGATGCGGAAGACCTGCCGCTAAAACTCTGCGGCATAAGCCACTGCTTCCGTACGGAGGCCGGTGCCGCCGGCCGGGCCTCGCGAGGGCTGTACCGCGTCCACCAGTTCACTAAGATCGAAATGTTCGCCTACACGCTCCCCAGCGAAAGCGACAACATGCTCGAATATCTGCGGGATATGGAATGTCGCATCTTCGACGGGCTAGGCGTGCCGTACCGAGTGGTCGATACAGCGACCGGCGACCTCGGCGGGCCAGCCTATCGCAAGTTCGACCTTGAGGCATGGATGCCCGGCCGAGGAGATTTTGGCGAGGTCACCAGCACATCGAACTGCACCGACTACCAGTCGCGGCGGCTGAATATCCGCTATCGCGTCAAGGGCGAAAAAGGAACGCGGCTGGTCCACACGCTCAACGGCACCGCGATTGCCCTCAGTCGCGGCCTGATCGCTGTGATGGAGAACTACCAACAGGCCGACGGGTCGATCGTCGTGCCCGAGGTCCTGCGGACATGGATGGGGAAGGACCGCATTGAGGGGAGGAGGTAGACGTAAGAGACGGATAAACCACGAAATACACGAAACAGACGAAAAAAGGCAAAAGAAAAACCAATAACTATAGGACGATGCGTTCGTACTCCAGTCTTTCCCTTTCCCCTTTCGTCCGTTTCGTGTATTTCGTGGTTAGATAGGTTTGAAATCAAACGCCGTTCAATACCTTCGCTGCCTCGTCGCACAGCCGCTGGGCTTCTGCGGCCGTTGGTGCTTCGGCGATGGCGCGAACGATCGGCTCGGTGTTGCTGCCACGGACTAGCAGCCATTGGCCGGGCCAATCCAGCCGCAATCCATCAAGGGTGTCCGCGGTCGCGTCGTGGAAATGCGATTTCAGGGCATTTAATCCCGCTGGGATCTTTTCCTTTGCCAGCGCGATCTTGGTCTTCACGATCTCGTAGCGGGGCAGGGCATCGGCCATCGCCCCGATGGGCAGCTCTTGCTCGGCCATCGCGTCCAACAGCAACGCCATGCCAACGAAACTGTCTCGCACTAGGCCCACGCGCGGATGAATCGGCCCGCCGTTCCCTTCGCCGCCAAAGATCGCCTTGTTGGCAAGCATGGCATCGACGACATTGGCCTCTCCAACGGCGGATCGGAAGAAAGGGACTCCGGCCCGTTCGGCAAGATCCTGCGTCATTCGGCTGCTGGAACAATTGGTGACGATCGGACCTTGCGCGTGTCGGAGAACATGCTCTGCACATAAGGCCACCGTATATTCCTCGCCGATATAGCGGCCTGCGGCGTCGATAACGGCCAAACGGTCGGCATCCGGATCCTGGCAGAAGCCGATATCGGCCCCGGCCGCAGTCACGGCCACGCAGACGCCGGCAAGGTTCTCGGCCGTCGGCTCAGGCGTATGAGCGAATTGGCCGTTAGTCCCTTCGCCAAGGATCGTGACGATGCACCCGAGTTCCTCCAGCAGACGCCGTCCCAGCGGGCCGCCGGCACCATGATTGGCGTCCAATAGCACACGGAAGCGTCTCTTGCGTATCCGCTCCGGTTGGACCGTCGCCAGGACAAGTGCCAGGTGCGCCGATTGCGTGTCGATGAGCAGTTCGCAGGTTCCCAAACATTCGTGCGTAACCCAGGCGGGCTGGCCGGTGAGGTATTGTTGCAAGACCTTTTCGCCCAGTCCGGTCGGAATGACGCGCCCTTCGGCGGAAAATAGCTTTATACCGTTATAGGGCGAGGGGTTGTGGCTGGCCGTGATCTGAATTCCGCCAGCCGCGCCGAGATGCCGCACGAGCACGCCCGTCGTCGGCGTGGCTGCGATGCCGATGTTGATCGTCGGTCGCCCTACGGCTTCCAACCCGGCGTTGATCGCCCCAACGAGCATCCTACCCGAGGGACGACTATCGCGGGCCAGGACGATCGGCCCCGGCGGCGCCACCGCGGCAAAGGCGGCGGCGTAACGGATGGCGACCTCCGGAGTAAGGGTTTCACCCACGATACCCCGCAAACCGGAAACGCTGATGATGAGTTCGGTCATGGCAATCAGAAGTTCGACGGAATGGGGTGCTCAAATTCAAAGTTTGCAAATGATACTGCGGTTTCCTCGGGTGCGAGTAACAGCAAGACGCTAACTTCGTTCTGAATTTCATCGGGAAGTGTACTGAGGTACTCCCAAACCAAGTCGTGTCGATCGGCCTTGGAAATTCCCCCAAGTTCCGGATCCACAATGCGAACGCGCGCGGAAACAGAGTTCTGCCGAAAAATCACGATGTCGGCTTTCGGGTGGGCTTTTTCGTACGCCGTTAGAGCGTTTGCAATGACGATCAGAATGGGATCAACTTTCCCGCGAATGGCTGCCATGGCCTATAACCTCCCCTGAATCCATTGTGTGATTACTGCCGCATTTTTCAAAAAATCCCCCGCGTCGCGAGGTAACGCCTCGCGAGATTCGTAACGCAAGTTTGTGTCCCATGTACTGACGAATGAAAAGCATCGAGCAATGTTGCCAGGCAAAGGCCCACCGCCACATTGCCGATACTGGTAACGCAGCCAATCGTAATTGTGCCCGCGATTTCCACGAAACTCGGCGAGAACCTCGCTTCGCCTAACATTGGGCGTCGCCGTCACGATCAATGCCTTGAGCATACACTCGATTCCGTAACCCGCGAGATAAATTGCTGCGGTCCAATGTTCTCCCGCAAGCAGGAATTCTGCGTCATCAATCCGGCGAAGTGCCGCCCGGTAAAACGGCTGTGCTTCCGGAACTGTGGGCAATGACATTCGGCAAGTCCAAACGGCGAGTCGCGCAAGGTTTCTGATCCAATGCATTGTAACTCCACTGTCTTTTTCGATCAAGGAGTACAGGAGAGGCTTTTGTACAGGAGAGGCTTTCCCCCTCCTTCGCCATTTCGTACAATGGCTCCCATCATGAATACCCAAGAAATACTGCAACAACTTGACGTGGCCGCGACGGCGGGTAAGCTCTCGCCGATGGCCGTGGAGAACATTCGCATTTGGCTCACCGCCCCCTATCTGGCCGAATACGCGCCGGCGGTGGCCGAGCAGATCGCCGCCGGAAAGTGGCAGGAACTGGACGATGTCTTCTGGACGATCCTCCCTTTCGGCACCGGCGGCCGCCGTGGCAGACTGTGTCCCATCGGCACTAATGCCATCAACGATCGCACGATCGGCGAAAGTGCTCAGGGGCTGGCCGATTATGTTCGCGAAGTGGTCGGCAATAAGCCGCTCGCCTGCGCTATCGCCTACGACACGCGGCATCGCTCGCGAGATTTTGCCGAACTTTGTGCTCAGATCATGGCTGCTGCTGGTTTCAAGGTATGGTTCCTCGACGGTTACCGCAGCACGCCGGAGGCATCCTTCGCCATTCGCCACAAAAACTGCGATTGCGGCATCATGATCACCGCCAGCCACAACCCGCCCACCGACAACGCCCTGAAGGTCTATTGGTCGACCGGTGGCCAGTTGCTTCCGCCACACGACCAGAACGTGATCGATCGGGTCTACCGTGTCAAAGAAATCGTGCGGATTCCGTGGGAAGAGGGGATGGCCTCGGGCCGGATCGAGTATTGCCAAAAAGAGGTCGATGCAGCGTTCGTTGCGGCGGTCATGCGGCAGAGCACGCCCGGACCGCGCGACCTGAAGATCATCTACTCACCCCTGCACGGCGTGGGTACATCGGCCGTTTGCCCGGTGCTGGATGCGGCCGGATTCAAGGACGTGGAGATCTTCGGCCCACATGCGGCTCCTGATCCCGATTTCACCAATGTTCCAGGCCATGTGGCCAATCCGGAGAACGCCGTTGTTTTCGACGCCATGATCGTCCGCGGCAAGCAGATTGGCACGGACCTGATCCTGGCCACTGATCCCGACTGCGACCGACTGGGCTGCGCCACCCAGCTGACTCCTGCTGCCGACGCTGCCTGGGGAACTCTCACCGGCAACCAGATCGGCTCGCTGCTCACGGATTCGTTGCTTGCCGCCCGTAAGGCGGCGCACACGCTTCATCCCGGATTGTACGTCGTCAAAACACTGGTCACAACTGAGTTGATGCGACGGATTGCCGATGACTACGGAGTGCAGACGGCCGGCAATTTGCTTGTGGGCTTCAAATACATCGGCGGCGAGATGGATCTCCGCGGGCCGAAGGATTTTGTCTTCGGCGCCGAGGAATCGTACGGTTTCCTGGCTGGCGACCACGTTCGCGACAAGGACGCTGCGGTGGCCTCACTCTTGCTGGCCGAGTTGGCCGCGCGGTTGAAGGCCCAGGGCAAGACTTTGCACGAGCAACTCGACGAACTGTTCGTTCGCTACGGGTGTCATAGCGAGAGCCAGATCAACGTGCAGATGCCCGGCGAGCAGGGCATGGACGCGATGAAGACGCTGATGGCCAACTTCCGCTCCCATCCGCCGCTGGAATTAGGCGGATTGAAGCTGGCCCGGGTGCGAGACTATTTCAGCGACACGGCCACCGTCTCCGGCGGCAAGCCGGCACCGCTGGGTGGACCCCAAGGCGATATGGTGATCCTCGACTTGGAATCTGCCGGGAATTATGTGGCCGTGCGTCCCTCCGGTACGGAGCCGAAGGTGAAGTTTTACATGTTCGCCTACGACCCGCCAGCGGCATCTGCTGATCTTCCTGCGATCAAGGCCGCGCAGGCAGTCCGGATGAAGGCTTTTGGTGCCGATCTGCGGAAGTTCTCAGGGGTGTAGGATTAGAGAATTCCTTGTTTCGCGAGCATTTTCGCAACATTCCGGCCAACGGTTGGAGGCGGCAACGGACGGCCGTCGCACCGCGCAAGCTCAATCCATTCATCGACGATCTGGCACAGTTCCCGGTAGACTTCGGATTCGTCGGTGCCGTGGCAGCATGGCCCGATGATTCCGGGACATTCGCCAACGAATGCATGATCTTCCTCGGACCATTCCACGATTTTCACATAGCGGGCACTATCGGTCATTGCTGCGACTCCTCAATCCAGTTAATTCCGTAACTGGCAAGGCCACACAGGGTGGGCCCTCGCTCACTGCGCGAGCTTGTCCCACTACTGGATTCCTACCGCCGCGCGTTTCCCGTCTGTGCCGTAACGGTCCGCTGCGGGCTGATTGCGGCACCAATCCAGCCGTCGTCAATGACAAACTGCGTCACCACAATGCCTTCGAGTTTCGGATTCTTGACGAACGATTCGGGCGTTGCGTGAATCGGCTCTTTCTGGGAGAAAACCTTCGAGAAGACGCCACGCAGGGCAATCTGCGAGCCGGCGTTCATCCTCGGGCCGATCAACTGCACGATGCCGTCGCGCACCAGATCAACCGAACGACCCTGCACGACTGGCCGGTAGAAGGCGCGAACCTGGAAATCCTTCCACTTCCGCGATCCCTTGCTCAGCCGGGCGATCGCAAGCGTGATCTCCAGGCGGCCGTCGTTACAGTGGACGTGGATCGCATCCTTGGCGACGAACGCAATCTTCACGTCTGCCTGATCCGGATCGACCGGCTTGGGGTGAAAGCGATGGAACCGCTCGGCAAGCCGCTGGCCAAGCCCGGCTAGGTCGAAGGTCTGGCCGTCCAACTCGAGCCGCTGCAGCATGTTGTTGATCATGCTCTCGTGAATCTGAACACTCGCCAGGCTATCCGCCGGTGCCTGCGGGCGCGGCGTGTGGCCGCCAAGCTGATCGGGGCCGGCCAGACGAATCCGCATGCTGAAACGCTTCTCGGTCGTCTCCGCGGCTACCATCATCGGATCCAACAGCAACGAATCCATCGGGCCAAGCACTTCTTCGTCCAGCCGCTTGGCGGCGGCCGAAATCTGTTCGGTCGTCTCGCGATCAACACGATCCTTCGCCTTGGCCGCGATTTTTCCGCGAACTTCCGCATTGGCGGCCGGCATCTTCTGGTCGTGCTGCGAGTGGGCAATATTGCGGGCAATATGGCCGAAAATGGGCAAGCCATCAAAGTCGGTTGAGATGCTCCGCAACTGCGAGCTATTGCCCACGGCAACTTCCGTCTCTCCCATGCGAATGCCGCGGAGGCTGATCTCCAGCGGCTTCCGAGCGACGTAGCTCGATTCGCTATCGCTATAGAAGGTGGCTGGGCCTGCGGTCGAGCGAGTGAGGGAGGCCACCTCGCCGTTGACTTCCAACGCCATGCGGGCGAAGTGCGGATCGGGGATCATGCGAACGGTAATTTCGCTAGCTATCAGGCTCTGGCCACGAACCGGCACTCCCTGGATGGTATCAACGACCGGCGCGTACTGGGGTTCCCGTTTGGGAATCATGCGATTGAGCAACTCGGCGGTGACGGCAATCCGTAGGTTGGCATTGCGGTAGTGCATTTCGATCCGCTCGCCCAACTCCTGTTGCGCGACTCCTGAACTGACCGCTAAAAATTGGCAGTCTCGCGCCAGCAGCCGGGCGTCACTGGGCAGCCCACTCTTCTCGTAGTTCTCCAGGTGTTGCAGCAAACGGTTCGAGTCCACCGGTTCGGCCGTATGGCGCAGCATCTCCTGATGGAGCGAGGCTATCGGACCCGAGGTGAGGAACTGCCGCTGGTGTGAACTGACCGACATCTGGTTCAAACGCTTGAGTACCTGCAAGGCTAGTTCTCGCGGCAATCGCTCCTCGTTGTTGCGGCGGCGTGCCGCCCACTCGCGCAAGGACTCGATCAGTAGGTAATTCCGCCACGCGGTTCCTTCCGACGAATTGCTCGTGAGCTGATCGATCTCGTTCAAGCACTTATTGAAGCTTCGCGGATCGACGGTGGGGGCGGGGGCGTCGGCAGCGACCATGCCACCCATCTGACTGATTTGCTTCCAGACTGTGATCCGCCGTCCTAGGGCGAGGGCTGTGCGAGATAAATTTTGGGCAAGAGTTTCGTCCTTGATCTTCGTCAGCAGCGACGAGGTCTCACGTGTCAGTTGTTCCAAATGCTGAAGAATCGCCGTCGTCTCCGCCGCGCCAACCGAAATTGCAGACCCCAACTTGCGGACGGCCACGGTCGCTTCGGCTGCCCAACTTTGAGTGATCTCGTGCTTTTTTAACTCCTCAAGTTGAAGCAGCAGATACGTTGGCTCTTCCCAAGCCCGCCCGATGGCCTTCACCGGCGGTTCTCTGGCAGCAGACTCAGTTGCCGGCGGCGCAACCACATTGGCTTTTTCTGCTGGCATTGCACTCTCCGCCGGCTTCGCATCGTCTGCGGCCAAAATGGTGTTAGGTTGCGATAGAACAGGTTGCGATTCTGCTAACGGTGCATTCTGTGCGGCCGACGGTTGCGGCTCGGGAACCACGAGACGCAGCGGGTTTGGAGCCGTTTCCGCAATCGACGGCGACGGTTCGGCTGCGACGGATGGTTCAACCGCGACGGACGGCCCGGCCACGAAGGACGGTTCGGCCGCAATGGACGGCCCGGCCACGGCGGACGGTTCAACCGCGACGGATGGCTCGACCGCGACGACGGACGGTTCGGGATTCGCCATGGGAGGCCGAGGTTGACGAACCACGTCGGAATCTTCGCTGGGATGCTCAGAGGGCAGCGTCTGGACTACTTCGGTTTCCGGTGGCGGCAAACGCCGAACTCCAAGATCGACAAGCGGCTCTTCGACAGGTGCAGCAGCAGAAACGACTTCCTGCGCGGGTGATTTCGGAATCACAACCGGCGCAATAACAGCAGGTTTCGCCTCGTTGATGGCCGGAGGGGGGGAACTAGCAAGGCCGTCTGTGTTGCTGGCGACGTGGCGGGCAGGCTTGATCGAGCGAAATACCTCCAGGGGCGAACCTTCAGGCCGGCTGGCCTTGGCTATATGCAAATCTTTTGACTGCAACGGCTTATGTGGATTCATAGCCAATACCGTAGGCCGAGCAATTCTCTCCCACTGCCGCGGTAGCTTGAGACTCAAGAAAAAAAGACCTACCAAGACGACTATTAATGGCCAACTAAAATCCGTTCGCCGGTGAAACATTCCGCGCCTCCCATCCATCCATGAACCGCGTGCCCAGAATATGCAGCCCCTCGCATCGGACTAGATCGGTCGTTTCACAAGGAGGAATCAAGTGGGAATCGGAAGTTCTCCGTCTTACGCCTCCGCTGGCACCAGAACCAACTGCCGCAATGCCTCCAAGGTGGCCAAAACATCCTCAATGCTGACTTCCTGCCAATTTGAAATTCGATGGTGGATGATCGCCAGCTTGAATCCGTCAAAGGCGTCGCGAAGGTCGGCTGGCAAGGTGGGTAGGTTCTCGAACGGCCTAATCGGCTCATCTCCAACGTAAGAATCGGCCGTCTCGAACGGGACACTTTCGTCGGCCGCCTCGAAAGTTTCCGCATCGTGGCTATCCGCATCAGCCGTCTCACGGGCTTCGACCATCGAGGCGGACCCCACCGATGACGGAAAATCGTCCGGTGCGGCGGCATCTTCATCAACTTCGACTGCCGTTGCTTCCACGCTCTCTTCCACGAGTGTGCCGAGCGTTCGCGACCGCTTGCCCTGCATCTGAGAAATCGACCAGCAGTTCTGCACGGCCCCTTCCAGCCACATCTCGGCGTCGTCCCAATCCAGGGCGGCCTGGTAGTGGCTCCAGTACAAGCCGGGGTATGCGTCCTGCATCGAGGCAAACCGCTGGTAAACTCGCCGCAATCGGCCTGTATGCTGCGGCGTGACGCTGCCGACGCGCTGGCTCCAGGCATCATCGGTGTAAGCGGCCACCGGCGCACCCGCCACAATCAGGGCCTCTCGCCACTCGGCCACGATCCGCCCCTTCTCCCAGTTGGTTGTGCTGATCAACCGATTCCAGCGGCCCAAGTATTCGCTGGACGCCGTCTCAATCGCCGGGTTTTCCGCGGTTGGCATCTCGCCCACATCGTCGGCAGGCACAGGCAGGGTCGCGCCGGGCACGAATTCTTCATTCATTCGTCAAATTCCTTTCAACACGAGCGGCCGGGGCTTTTAGAAGTAGGGTGGGCCGAGCCAAGGCGAGTCCCACCCAAAAGCCTACCGTTGTTCGAGCAGTCATGGGGTTTGGAAGCGACCGATTCTAACAGGCCGGACGTGATCGACCAGTGGATGCGACTCTCTTGCGATCCCGGAACGACAAACGGTCCGAAAATTACGGAAGAAAACGCTGCCAAGCGACGCAATCGACAGAACCACCGTGGAGGTCAGGCTGGGGAAAAGTTGTTGGTATCGGCGCACGCGGCCTGGAAACCAAGGGTGCAATAGAGACCCGCCCTACTTTCTGGCTTTCACGTCCGCCAACCGCTGCTGGATCCAGCCTTCCAGTTCGTCCCAATCGACCGGGGGCAACTGCGTACGGTCGGGCCGCAAGTGGGCTGCCTTCTTGATATAGACGTGGACGACATCGCTGGAGGCAATGTCCGTATTCCAATGCAGAAGGATGCGAATGCAGCCTTGTAGGGAACTGGGAACGTCCAATTCGTGATTGCAGAGCAGCGCAACGTCATACCAGCCCAATTGCCGGGCGGCCAGGGCAGGAAATTCGGCGTTCAAGTCCGAGGTCGTGGAAAAAATTGCACTGGCGACATCTTCGGCCAAGATCCCGTTCTGACGGATCATCATGGCCAGAAGCTCACGCGTGGCCCGCAGGATCTCCTCCCGGGTGTTGGCATCGGCGGTGGTCGCCCCTCGAACTCCACGACACGGCATGACAATTTTCCTCTCTGCAAAACCTTCCATCTTCCAGCACCTCTGTAGTGTACTTGCCCTGGGAAAAAAGTGCTACTAGCCCAGAAGGTCACAAATCCACGCAGGCCGGAAGCCTGCGCGGCCCTGATCATAACCTTGCCAACTGCTATCATTGCCCACGCCCCACGCCCCACGCCCCACGACGAAACCACCCTAAAGGGTGGTTTCGTCGATATTCCCCCCCACTATATGCGTCAGAGTTTACCACGGCCCCCCTCCATTAGTAGAAAAATGTTCTCTCGGGCCGTTTAACGGTTGTAAAACTGCGAGCGACGGGCTATACTTGCACGGTTTAGGCTCCAACAGCGGCGCAATTGATCATCCGGCAACTCGTTTCGGCGGCCGGTTTGAGATTGACGGGTTTTGGAGAGGTGTCGGTATTTGTAACCAGTTCCAGGTCCCAGTGCGGCCTTTCCAAATTCCATGCGTTTTCTGTTGATCGACCGAATCGTCGACTTTCAACCCGGTGCTCGAATCACTGCGGTGAAATGCTTGACGATGGCCGAAGAATACTTGGCTGACCATTTTCCCAATTTCCCCGTCATGCCGGGGGTATTGATGTTGGAGGCCATGACTCAGACAGCGGCTTGGCTGATTCGCCTGAGCGAAGATTTTGCCCATTCCGTGATCGTGCTGAAACAGGCAAATAATGTGAAGTATGGCCAGTTTGTCGAACCGGGCCAGATGCTTACGGTAACCGTCGAGATTATTTCGCAGAGTGCGACCGAAACGAAAGTCAAAGCCCACGGCACGGTGGATGGTCGGACGACCGTCAGCGGCCGCCTGGTGCTTGAACGCTATAACTTGGCGGACCGTAATCCGCATGAAGTGCTTGCCGACGAGGTGATCCTTCAGGAAATGCGGAACCTATTGACTGTGTTGTATCAGCCTGGCCCACCGGTGGTGCCATCGACCATTTGAAGCGAGTGAATTATGCGACTTGAAGGTAAGACAGCGATCGTGACGGGCGGCAGCCGCGGCATTGGCCGTGCATGCGTGATCAGGCTGGCCGCCGAAGGGGCGACCGTGGCCTTTCTCTATAACTCCGCCCAAGAAGCTGCCGATACGCTGGCCACCGAGTTGTGTGCCCAGGGCCACAAGGTCCGTGCCCTGCAAGCCGATGTCCGCGACGCCAAACGCGCCCAAGAAATCATTGACAGCCTCGGCAACGAGTGGACGCGGATCGATATCCTCGTCAACTCCGCCGGCATCACCAAGGATGGCCTGACGGGCAGCATGACCGACGAGCAGTGGAACGACGTGATCGATACAAATCTCGCGGGCACGTTCAACTACTGCCGGGCGGTGAGCCAGCCGATGCTGATGCAGCGCAGCGGCAGTATCGTGAACCTCTCCAGCACGGCGGCGGAATTTGCTTCCCGCGGACAGGTTAACTACGCGGCCAGCAAGGGCGGCATCAACGGCCTCACCCGCGCCCTGGCCAAAGAACTTGCCCCACGCAAAGTCCGCGTCAATGCGGTGGCTCCCGGCATGATCGAAACCGATATGAGCCAAGTCGTGCGCGGCATTGCCGGGGACCAAATCAAAAACATTATTCCCATGAAGCGGATTGGAAAGCCCGAGGAAATCGCCGCCGTGGTGGCCTTCCTGGCCAGCGATGACGCTTCCTACCTGACGGGCCAAGTGCTGCGGGTCGATGGCGGCCTGAGCCTGGGGGGCTATTGAGCGTTTTGGGTGGGGCTCGCCTAGGTTTGGCCCACCCCGACAGTAAACTCAAGGAAATCTGGACAAATTCAACGGTACGAGTGACCAACTTATTTTTGGAGAATGAGAAAAATGCCGACTAAGGACGAAGTGTACGAAAAGATCAAAATCGCCCTGACCGACGCCTTGGGCGTGGATGAGGAAGACATCAAGCCGGAGGCCACGCTGGTGGGCGACCTGGGGGCCGAGTCCATCGACTTCCTGGACATGGTTTTCCGCCTGGAAAAGGCTTTTGATATCAAGATCCCCCGCAACGAGCTTTTCCCGGAAGACGTACTCACCGACCAGAAGTATGTGCAGGACGGCCGCGTCACCGATCTCGGTGTGGCGGAATTGCGGAAGCGGATGTCGTTTGCCAACCTCGACGAGTTCGCAAAAAATCCGGTCGTGCAGGATTTTGCCAACGTACTCACGGTGGCCGATATGTGCCGTTTCGTGGAAAGCAAAGTGCAAGTGACAGGCTGATCCGATGCGCTGGTTCTGGATTGATCGATTCCTGGAATTTGAAAGCGGGCGGTACGCCAAGGCCATCAAGTGTGTCTCGTTGGCCGAGGACTACCTGCACGACCACTTTCCACAATACCCCATTTTACCCAACTCGCTGATTATCGAAGGGTTGGCGCAGACTGGTGGGCTGCTCGTCTGCGAACATAGCCAGTTCACCGAGAAAGTGATCCTGGCGAAAATTCCCAAGGTGCATTTTTTCTGCGACGCGCGGCCGGGCGACACGCTCACCTACACCGCGACGATCGAGTACCAGAGTGCGGAAGGAGCCGCGGTCAGTGCCACGAGCCACATCGGTGATCGTTTGCAGGCCCAGGCCGAAATTGTTTTCGCCCACTTGAACGCCCCATGGCTCGGCACGTTCTTTTCGCCCGAGGCATTCCTCTCGATGATGCGCGTGTTCGGGGCATATCGCGTGGGTCATGCGGCCGACGGAAGTCCGCTCATTCCGCCCGTGCGCCTATGCAAGGCCGCCAGTAATTGCGACGACCGGCAACGAGCCAACCCGCCCGAGGAAATAGAACCATGAGACGACGCGTTGTGATCACCGGCATCGGCATGGTCACGCCCTTGGGTGCTGACCGCGAAGGTATCTGGAAACGGCTTCTCGCCGGCGAGTCGGGCGTGGGCTATACGACTCTTTTCGATGCTGCCAATTTCCCCACGAAAATCTCCGCCGAGGTCCGGAACTGGGATCTCTCCGACGTGGGCGAGAACCCTCAAGACTGGAAGCATCAGGGCCGTCACACCCACTTTGCCATCGGAGCCGCCAAGAAAGCCGTCGAGGATGCCGGTCTCAAGAACACCCGCATCGATCCCACGCGATTCGGCGTCTATACAGGCAGCGGGGAAGGTCAGCAGGATTTCGATCGTTTTACCGAAATGATGGTCGCCGGATTGAACGGCGGCCCGACGCTGGATATCGCCCGCTTTACCCGCAAGGGCCTAGAACTCCTCGACCCGATTTCGGAACTGGAGCAGGAACCGAACATGTCGGCCGGGCATCTGGCCAGCCTCTTCAACGCCCAGGGGCCAAACGTCAACTGTCTCACCGCATGCGCGGCGAGCAGTCAGGCGATTGGCGAGGCGGTCGAGATCATCCGTCGCGGCGAGGCCGACATCATGCTCTCCGGCGGTACGCACACGATGATCCATCCCTTTGGCGTCACGGGCTTCAATCTCCTCACGGCACTGAGTACGCGGAACGACGAGCCCACTCGGGCCTCGCGTCCTTTCGATCGCGACCGCGACGGTTTCGTACTCGGAGAAGGGGCCGGCATGATCGTGCTCGAAGACCTCCAGAGCGCCAAGGCTCGCGGGGCTTACATCCACGGCGAGATGGTTGGCTACGGTTCCACGGCCGATGCCTTCCGCATCACCGATGCGCACCCCGAGGGACGCGGCGCCATCAGTTGCATACGGATGGCCATGGCCGACGCCGGACTGGGCGTCAACGACATCGACTACATCAACGCCCACGGCACCAGCACCACAGTGAACGACAAGGTCGAATCGCTGGCGATCAAGCAAGTCTTCGGCGATCAGGCCTACAAGATTCCGGTATCCAGTACGAAGAGCATGATGGGTCACCTGATTGCCGCGGCCGGTGCCACGGAGTTGATCTACTGCCTCCTGGCCATTCGCGACAACCTCTTGCCGCCCACGATCAACTATGAAGTACCCGATCCCGACTGCGATCTGGACTATATCCCCAACAAGGCCCGAGAAAAACGCTGCGACGTCGCGCTGTCAAACAGTTTCGGCTTCGGCGGACAAAACATCGCCTTGATCTGCAAGCGGTTTACGAAATAATCGCCGTTGGTTGTCTTTCCAAAACCCGTGCTAAAGCACCGGCCGAGTACCGCCTGCGCCGGGAACGACCATAAATGACCGAAAAGATACTCGGCACCCGGCTGCGACTCCGAGCCTTCGGCACGAAGATTTCCCTCCTCTTATATTAGCCACGGGCCGCGCTGTGACCCCTTCGGGGTCGAAATGCGCGTCGGTCCCCGCTACCGGTGCTGGCGTCGCTAACCACCGGCGCAAAAACAACTGTCGTGTTTTGCCCACTCGCCGAGCGGGGGCAGACGGCACACGGAGTGTGCCTGCTACTTTTCTTGTGACAGTTATTCCTGCGCCGGTCCTAAGGCTCCGCAACCACCGGCTAATTGCCGGCGTCCCTTCGCCATGGATTCGCAGAGTCAGGAGAACTTGACTTCTCGGCCCTCGGCGTCGGAGCAGACGAAAACGAGGTGTTCGGGACCCGCGTGCTCGTCGCTGACAATCTGAACCGTCATGCTCCCATCGTCTTCCAACTGGGCCAACTCGTGCCGCTTGCGGTTGTTCAAAAAATCGGCAACGTCGGGGGCCACGCTGACGCGGACCTGCGCAATCGCCGGCTTCTGGGCGATCACGATCAACAACCGCATGACGTCGATGGCCATGCTCTCGGGAGTTTTCACCACTGCGGAACCGTGACAGCAAGGGCAATCTTTGTACGCGCTCCGCTTCAAACTCGGCCGAATTCGTTGCCGAGTCATTTCAACCAAGCCGAAGGGGCTTGTGCGGAGGATCTTGGTCCGAGCGCGGTCGCGGCGAACTGCGTCGCGCAAAGCCCGTTCGACGCTGCGGCGGTGCCGTTCCTTGTGCATGTCGATGAAGTCGTTGACGATCACGCCACCCAGGTCGCGCAATCGTAACTGCCGGGCGATTTCCTTGGCCGCGTGCATGTTCATCTGGTAGGCAGTCTCTTCGGCGTCGCCTTCGGCGCGGAAGCTTCCGCTGTTGACGTCGATGGCCACGAGAGCCTCGGTCTGGTCGATGACAATCGACCCACCGGCCCTCAGGGGCACCGTGCGGGCATGGATCATGGCAATCTCGTGGTCGAGGCGGTGCTTGAAGAAGAGCGGCTCCTTCCCTTCGTAGAGTTGCAGGCGATTGGCATACCGCGGCATGACGAGTTGCAAAAATTCGCGTGCCCGTTCGTAGGCCGCCTTCTCGTCGATGTAGATCGTATCGACCTCCGCGGTGAAAATATCGCGGATGGTGCGGATGATCATGTCGCTTTCCTGATAGATGTCCACCGGGGCGGGCATTTTCTTGATCCGCCGCACGATGACCTTCCAAAGCCGGAGCAGGTAAGCAAGGTCGCGAGAAAGCTCGCGCTTTGAGCGGTCGGACCCGGCCGTGCGGACGATGAACCCAACGCCTTTGGGTGGATTAAGCTCGAGCATGATGTCGCGCAGCTTGCGGCGGACGTCTTCGTCTTCAATCTTGCGGGAGACGCCGACACGGCCCAAGGCGGGCATGAGTACCAGGTAACGGCCGGGAATGCTGATGTAGGTCGAGAGGGTTGGTCCCTTGGTGCCGATCCCTTCCTTGATCACCTGCACGAGGACTTCGTCGCCGCGGCGGAGGATCTCCTGGATGGGCGGCTTGAAGCGGGGTCGGCCGCCCGTGCGGAATGGCCGCTTCTTGGGCTGGTCGTCGAAGTTGGTTTCCTCCGCGTCCTCCGCGTTTTCCCGGTCGTCGCGGCGGTCGTCGCGCCGCTCGCCCGGAGGACCGAGCGGCTTGTCGGGATCGTAGCCGCCCTGGGCGAAGTACTGGGGTTCGACGTCGCTAATGTGCAGGAAGCCGTTGCGGCCGACGCCGAAATCGACGAAGGCCGCCTGGATGCTCGGCTCCAAGTTGACGACGACGCCTTTGTAGATATTGCCGACGTAGCTATCCTGTCCCGTGCGCTCCACGTAGAGTTCCTCCAGGACTCCGTCTTCGACAATCGCGATCCGGCATTCCTCCGGCTGGGCGACATTGATCAACATTTCTTGTTTCATCGAATGCGTACTCTCGGTCAAACCGTTGGTTTGAATCAATCTGCTCCGCCAAGACAAGAGTGGCGGAAAACTCTATTTTTTTACAGTTCGTTCCCAAGCTCGGTAGGCAGCCTGGAAGGCTACGCTACAAAGCTCTCACGCGCTCCCGAAACCGGGAACACGTCGTTTCAATTCCTCACGAAGGTAACTGGTGATGTCCCGTGCATTTTCCATCGTGGTGACGCGGTCGGTGACCTCCTTGCAATCGGCAAGGGTCACGCGGCGGCAAATGTTCTTGACCTCCGGCACGGCGGCCGGCGCGACGCTGAACTGTCGCAGCCCCAGGCCCAACAGCAGCATCGTGTAGTTTGGGTTGCCGCTCATCTGCCCACACATGGTGATCGGAATCGGCTTCTTGTTGGCCGCGTCGATGGCCATGGCGATCAACCGCAACACGGCGGGGTCGGCCGGATTGTACAGCCCAACGACGTCCTTGTTGCTGCGGTCGACGGCGAGGGTATATTGGATCAGGTCGTTGGTGCCGATACTGAGGAAGTCAACCTCCTCGACGAAGCGATCAATCATGATCACGGCCGCCGGCACTTCGACCATCATGCCGATGGGGAGATCGTGATTGAAATCGATGCCGTGTTCGTCGAGGTCTTCCATCACGTCGGCCAAGACCATCTTAGCTTGGCGAAGTTCCAGCAGCGTGGAGATCAAAGGGAACATGACCTGCAAGTTGCCCAGCACACTGGCACGCAAAATTGCCCGAAGTTGCGTGCGGAACATCGGCAAGTGGCGGAGTGCCAAGCGGATGCTTCTCAAACCGAGACACGGATTGCGTTCGTCCTCGGGCTGGGGTAAGTGGGGAACCTTGTCGGCCCCGAGGTCAAAGGTGCGAATGATGACCGGCTTGTCGCCCATGGCCTGCACGACCTGGGAGTATGCCTGATAGTGAACCTCTTCGGTCGGCTCGATTTCGCTGCCGAGATAGAGGAATTCCGTGCGGTAGAGTCCAATGCCTTCGGCTCCGCGATCAACGCAGTGAGTCACCTCGTAGGGAAATTCGATATTGCCGTAGAGGCTGATTTGCACGCCGTCGGCGGTTGTGGCCGGCAAATCGCGGAGGGCTTCGAGTCGGACCGCCGCCGAGCGATTCGCCTCGACCTCGTGGCGATAGTGGGCCAGCGTTTCTTCGTCGGGCTGGAGGATCACAAAGCCTTTGTCACCGTCGATAATCACCAGCTCCCCGCCGGAGACATCGGCCAGGAAGGGGCCCGTGCCGACGATGGCGGGAATTTCCAATGCCTCGGCGACGATCGCCGTATGGCTGCTGGGACCACCAATCTCCGTGACGAAACCAAGGACAAAGCGGCGGTCGAGATTGGCCGTTTCGCTGGGCGTGAGGTTGTGGGCCAAGACGAGCACCGGAGACGTAAGGTGCGCAATGCCTTCGCGGCGGTGGCCCAGCAGGTGCCGCAAGAGCCGTTTCTCGATATCAAAGATATCGGCGGCCCGTTCGGCCAAATGGGCACTGTCCAGCCGCTGGAAAACCTGGGAATAGTGCCGCAACGTGCGACTGACGGCATACTCGGGCGAGTAGTGTCGGTGCCGGATCATCTCTTCCAGTTCGCTGCGGAGCCGCGCGTCCTGGAGCATTTGCAAGTGGGCGTCAAAAATGGCGGCATACTTCTCGCCCAGTTCCTGGGCGATGGCGTCGCGGTGACCGGCAATCTCGGCCGAGGCGGCCGCGATTGCCTTTGCCAGCCGCTCCAGTTCGTCGTCCACGGCATCGCGCGCCACGAACCGCCGAGGAATGCGAAATCCCTCGTTGTCCATGACCATTGCTTCACCGATGGCAATTCCCGGCGAAACGGGTATTCCTTGTAGCTTCTGCATTACCGTTTGTTTTTTACTCAATCTTCGTCGAACTTCCGCAGGAAGAGTTGTTCGAGTGCATCGACGGCCGCTTGGGCCTCGTTACCGAAACCTTCGAGCAACAAGCACTCCCCCTGGGCGGCTCCCAGCGACATCAGTTGCAAGATGTCGGTCGCATCGACCTCGTGTAGTCCCTTGGTAATCACAACGCGCGCGTCGAATTTACGGGCTTCGGTAACGACCATCACCGCGGCCCGGGCATGTAGCCCCGCGCGGTTTGCAACCGTTACATTTTGCTTCAGAGTAGGTTCGGGCATGGGGCGTGTCGACGCAAAACGACCGCCTGGGAATCCTCACTATTCTTCCGAGGGTTCCCGGCGGCGGCGCATCAGGATCCAAATTGATGGTTATCGGCTTCATCCAGAAGCAGGGTGATGTCTTGCGGCACTTTGGCCTGCTTCAGAAGGTGGCAAAACGTATCATCGCGGAGTTGCCGAGAGATATTTTCCAAGGCCCGAAGGTGGTCGCCTGGCCGATCGGGTGGGGAAATTAGGAGGAAGAACAGGTTGACCGTCTCGCCGTCGAGGCTGGCGAAGTCGACGCCGGACGGACTGACCGAAACCGTGCCGACTAGGCGATCGACGCTGGGGTGCTTGGTGTGGGGAACGGCCACACCCCGGCCGATGCCGGTACTGCCCAGCTCTTCACGCTTCAAAATTGCTTTGACAATACTCTCAAAATCGGCCGCATTAACTCGCTTTGCCTCGACCAGCGCCTGGACCATCTCGCGGATGGCCCCTTCTTTGTCGAGTGCCACCATATTCGCACGAATGGCGTCACGGCAGATAAAGTCAGTAAACTTCATGCACCAATCTCCCTATTAGGATGGGGTTAAAGATCCTCGGGCCCGTCGTCTTCAGCAGGGCTTTCCTGGCCTGGGACTTCTGGCGTTTCAATTTGCCTGTGTCCGGAGCCGCGATGGCGGTCTTGAACCTTTTGCTTGTATTTACGCAGTTGCTGTTCCATCTTCTCGACGACGTCATCGATCGATGCCATCAACTCCAGCGAACGACACTCGGCCACAAAGTCATGTTTGTGTTCGGCCGATACCCGAAGATCAACATTGGGTGCGTCGCGATGCTCAAGGTCAACGGTAACGTCAATCGCCGTCAAGCGTTCAAAAAAACGAGGCAACTTCTCCAGCTTCTCTCTGATCTTGGCCTGCGTCTCGTCACTGAGATGCCCATGCCGAGCGGAAATCTTGATCTGCATCGAGAAAACTCCTTTGCTTAACGCCAGCCCGATAAAAACCGAATACTACAACCGACAACGCACCCCCCCATGGGAGTGTGGGTTTCAGGTCAACAGGAACCTTCAACCGTGAATTCTAGCAATCGGGACGGAATGAGACAAACGCAATATAAGAGGCTAGCATTACTGCTCCACGCATTACAGCCTCATACTAGTGTAGCTTTTTATTATTCGAGCATAAGGGGGAGTGGAGCGCAGGATGGAAAAGGCCCCCGTGTAGGGCATGGTTATTAGTCTCCAGTGTGTAGTCGAATGCAGCAAAGCCCCACCTCTGGCGTACTGGGGTAGCAACTTCACTTTCCCGGTCATAGAAAGTATGGTATTATTCTGCGTCACGGGCAAGAACAGGTTCTGTCGGGGATACGGCAATCCGCTTCGACAACTCCAGGAGTTCCGCAACAGCGGCCTCGATCTCGTCGCATTGTTGGTCTTGTATGAGGGATTCCAAGTGCTTTGCGGGCTGGGTGAGCGCAGGAAATCCCACCGTCCCTCCGGCACCTTTGAGCCAATGTGCAAGATTTGCCAATTCCGGGAGATCTTGTGCTTCGCTCGCTCGTTGCATGGCGGCGAGTTGGACTTGAAGCCGCTCGATGAATTCCTCCACGATCTCGCGGAAGTCAGGGTCTTCCGTGGGAAGGGTGGAAAACAACGGCCTGTCTTTCGGGGGCGCGGTCGTCATCGGAGACGAACCGTCGTTGCTAATACGGGCTCCCGCGAGCGAGGGCTGAGCGTCAGGCGATTCTGCGCGCGATGTGTCTTCTCTTAGAACCCGCCCCGTGCCGCCCAGCATTTCGGCTATGGTGCGTAGGAGCAGGTCCGCGTCGATCGGCTTGGTGACGAAATCGGAGCAACCAGCGGCTAGGCACTTGTTTTGGTCGCCCTTCATGGCATGCGCCGTCAGGGCAATGATTGGTATTGCAAGACCATGCTGGCGCAGCAGAGTGGTGGCCGTGTAGCCGTCCATGACCGGCATCTGCATGTCCATGAGGATCAAATCGAACGGATTTTTCATGGCGAGGTCGGCGCCAATGCGTCCATTCTCGGCCATCGTGACTTCTACCCCGGACCTTTGCAGTACCAAACCAATAAGTTTTCGGTTGGTGTCGCCGTCCTCCACAACCAAAACACGCACCCCGGCGAGCGACGACAGAGCTGGACTTCGCATACCGTCCGCTGCCGGCGCATCCAGGATCTTCACCCCGTCGAGTGAACCTGTGGCAATCGTCACAGTAAACGTGCTACCCTTGCCGACTTCATTGGAAACGCCGATGCCGCCTCTGAGGGCTTGTGCAATTCGACGACTGATCGTCAGCCCTAAACCGGTGCCGCCGAATTGCCGGGTTACGGAGGTGTCGGCCTGGACGAACGGATCGAAGATCGCGTGGAACTTGTCCGCGGGGATGCCGACTCCCGTATCGATCACCTGAACTGCAAGCTGCGAATCGGGTCCGTTTTCCACGAGTTCAGCAATAATCTGCACTTTTCCCACCGTGGTAAACTTGATGGCGTTGCCGACCAGATTCATCAGTAACTGCCGCAAGCGAGCTGGATCGGTACAAATGGTTTCAGGCACTTTGCTGTTCCAGTGATAATCGAGTGTTAGATCCTTTTCCAGGGCCTTGACGCGCAACACGGAGACGATCTCGCCGATGATTGCGTGAGGCGAACAACGGACCTGTTCGACCTCCAGTCGCTCGGCTTCGATCTTCGACAGATCGAGAATGTCATTGATAAGGCCGAGGAGGTGTTTGCCGCTGGTGTGAATGGTTTCGAGGTAATCCTCGCGTTCAGCCTCATCGCACTGGCTGCCGCTCTTGCGGAGCAGGTCGGTGAAGCCGATGATCGCATTGAGCGGCGTGCGGATTTCATGGCTCATGTTGGCCAGGAACCGGCTCTTGGCAATGTTCGCCGCCTCGGCTTTCTGGTTTGCATCCTGCAATTGGGTGGTACGGTCGAGAAGTCTTGCGAACGTCCAATAGGCTATCGCCGTCAGTACCACGGAGAGCACCGCAAAGATGCCCAGGACCGTCCACCGCAGATAACTCTGCGACTCGCGGAAGCTGCTTACGGGAACGTAGGCTACCTGCGCGCCGACCACCGATCCTTCTCGCCACTGCGGTTCCACGGCCGCGTCGCTGCTGCCGGTCGAGACGATGGGACTAGTGGCGGCATCGCCATGACATGCTAGGCAGTTGTGCTCGACGCGGATGGGACTCGCCTGCCAGCACATCTCCTTGCCATTAATGACTTGATGACCGGCAAGGTGCTTTAACTTGGCACTCTTCTTGAAGTCATCGAGCATTCCACATTCAAACTCGTCGGCGGTGCTCGCCGGATTTCGAGAGTTCCGTATGGCCTGCTTGTAGAGATAGTCGCGGTGTTCCAGGTTGAAATAGTTCATGATGTCACGGGTGATCAGCGCAGCGAACATTTCATCGTGGGCAGCGGGATACATTCTGCCGTGGGCCACCTCCAAGTCATCCTTGGCGAATTTTCGGCAGGCCTGCCCGAAGTTCAGAAGCATTTTCGAGCGACTATGCATTTCATTGTCGAGCAAGCGTGTTTGCAGTTGATCGATGACGAGTGCCACGACACCGGCAACGACTGTCAGGCTCACGCCTGCCAAAAGGAGAAACCTGGATTTCTGCTTGGACATCTTGCACTCCCCTATACTTGCGATAACAGAATGATCATTATGGCCAGCCGTGTGAGCGGATTTCGGTCTCGTGTTCGGCATAGCACGGTCAATGGCGATTCTATGGACACGGTTGTTTCTCGGTTGCAGTCGCTGGCTCTGGTGCATGAACGGCAATCCGTTGCGACAACTCCAGGAGTTCCGCAACGGCGGCTTCGATCTCGTCGCACTGCTGGTCTTGTATGAGGGATTCCAAGTGCTTTGCGGGCTGGGTGAAGGCAGAAAAACCTGCCGTTCCACCCGAACCTTTGAGCCAATGAGCAAGGTTTGCCAATTCCTGGAGATCTTGTGCTTCGCTCGCTCGCTGCATGGCGGCGAGTTGGACTTGAAGCCGTTTGATGAATTCTTCCACGATCTCGCGGAAGTCGGGGTCTTCGGTGGGGAGGGTGGAAAACAACGACCTGTCTTTCGGGGGCGAGGTCGGCATCGGAGACGAACCATTGTTGCGCATGCTGGCTCCCGCGAGCGATGGCTGAGAGTCAGGCGATTCTGCGCGCGATGTGTCTTCTCTTAGAACCCGACCCGTGCCGCCCAGCATTTCGGCCATGGTGCGTAGGAGCAGGTCCGCGTCGATCGGCTTGGTGACGAAACCGGAGCAGCCAGCGGCCAGGCACTTGTTTTGGTCGCCCTTCATGGCATGCGCCGTCAGGGCAATGATTGGTATTGCAAGACCATGCTGGCGCAGCAGAGTGGTGGCCGTGTAGCCGTCCATGACCGGCATCTGCATGTCCATGAAGATCAGATCGAACGGATTCTTGATGGCGAGGTCCGCGCCAATACGTCCATTTTCGGCCATAGTGACTTCTATGCCGAACCTTTGCAGTATTAAACCCATAAGCTTTCGATTGGTGTCGCCGTCCTCTACCACCAAGACACGCACACCGGCGAGCGACGGTAAGGGGTTGGTCGATTTCGGCCGTGGACTTCGCATGCCGTCCGCTGCCGGAGCATCCAGGATCTTCACGCCGACGAGTGATCCCGCGGCTATCGTCACCGTAAACGTGCTGCCCTTGCCGATTTCACTGGAGACGCCGATGCCGCCGCCGAGGGCTTGTGCAATTCGACGACTGATCGTCAGCCCTAAACCGGTGCCGCCGAATTGCCGGGTTACGGAGGTGTCGGCCTGGACGAACGGATCGAAGATCGCGTGGAACTTGTCCGCGGGGATGCCGACTCCCGTATCGATCACCTGAACTGCAAGCTGCGAATCGGGTCCGTTTTCCACGAGTTCAGCAATAATCTGCACTTTTCCCACCGTGGTAAACTTGATGGCGTTGCCGACCAGATTCATCAGTAACTGCCGCAAGCGAGCTGGATCGGTACAAATGGTTTCAGGCACTTTGCTGTTCCAGTGATAATCGAGTGTTAGATCCTTTTCCAGGGCCTTGACGCGCAACACGGAGACGATCTCGCCGATGATTGCGTGAGGCGAACAACGGACCTGTTCGACCTCCAGTCGCTCGGCTTCGATCTTCGACAGATCGAGAATGTCATTGATAAGGCCGAGGAGGTGTTTGCCGCTGGTGTGAATGGTTTCGAGGTAATCCTCGCGTTCAGCCTCATCGCACTGGCTGCCGCTCTTGCGGAGCAGGTCGGTAAAGCCGATGATCGCATTGAGCGGCGTGCGGATTTCATGGCTCATATTTGCCAGGAACCGGCTCTTGGCAATGTTGGCGGTTTCGGCCGCTTCCTTCGCCTGGAATAGCTCGGCCGTGCGTTCAATGACACGTTGTTCCAACTCGTCGTGAGCCTTCTTCAACGCCTTATCCGAGATATCCACGCGGTCCAACATGCAATTAAACTCGGTGCAAAGGGTGCCTAATTCATCCTCGGACTGCCGTTGGACGCGAATCGAGTAGTCTCCCAAAGAGGTAATTTGGGACGCGGCCTTGGCCAGCCGCTGAATCGGTCCGGAAATGCCACGTTGCATCCAAACGACGAGCACGACAGAGATAGCAAGGGCGAAAACCAGGACCACCGCGACGACCTTCGCATTTTGCACCAACTGGTCGTGAAGGTCGTTGGTACTTGCACACACATAAAGGGTACCCAAACGCTCCTTGTGGTCCCTGACGCCATCGACAATCTCGATGTCGCCCGTTTCTGCAAATCGACAGACATCGTCATTCGTCGGAAGCGGCGGCAAAGGATCGAGGCCGGCCGGATATGCCGCCAGTGCTTGGCCGGAATCGTCATACAAGACGGCAAACCGTACCGTGGGCTGGGCTTGCAGTGAGGCCAGCAACTGCTTGGCCGCGGGAACATCCTTGAAACTAAGGACGCCGGCACTGTTGAACGCAAGCATCTTGGTTTGCGATTGAAGCGCCTCGCTCTTCAAGGCACGTGTCGTACGGGCCTCATTAAGCATGATGCCGGTACAGGCCATGGCGAGTGCCGCGCCTACGGCAACAACCGACAACATAATCAGCTTGGTCTTGATCGACCAGTGGCGAATGGAAAGCATTTCAACTCCTCATGAAGCAATTGGTTACTCGAACGCGAGTTAAATTGTGCTGGGGCCTGGAGACTCACGGTACGCGATGACAACCTTCAATTGGAGGCTGCCGTCGGCTGCGAGCCAACAGGTTTTCCCAGGTTCAGCAACTTAGCGTCCATGCGGAGTCGCGATTGTCGGGCTGTGGTTACATTGATTTCAAAACGAACTCGGTCTCCATCGATGAAAAAATTGGCGGGTCCGCCGTTTTCGGCAAATCCTGGGGTCTCACCGACTACGAGCACCGCCGTTCCTTGCGTGTTCTTGATCAGAGCTATTTGCTGGTCTTGTGGAAGCGAGCGGCTGACGAACAAGATATGGCACGGCTGCTTGTACTGATCCGGAGAGGCGAATCGCTTGACGACGATTCGCCGGTCCTGAAGGGTCTTCTTTGCTGCGACTTCATCCAGCGATCCACCAAAGGAGTCTTCGCCAACGATTCCAATGACGAATGGGTCCGACGCGTTCCGAAACGTATTCTCGGGCCATTCTACGTAGCGGCCGAAACTGTAGAGGAATACGGCCTTTACCGTGTACTCGTTGGGGACACTGCCCGCTGGCTGAGCCTGCTGGGCCCTTGCGGACACTGATTGCCAACACAGCGCTGCCAATACGACCAGGCCGGCGAGTGCGGCAAGCAGCCGCCTCTTTGCCGGCGCGCGCCGCTGCGGCTCGCGGACAGGATGGCGACCTGCCGAGCTACAACGCGACCCGCCAAATTGGCAGTGGGTTGGTTTTGGTGTGCTATTCACGGTGGGCTTATTCTTGGCTCTGGGGGTTGGAAAGCACCAAGCCTGGATAAATCTAGCTTACGCTGGGGTGTCGGTGTGTATTTCGATGAATCAAACAAAGGACGGCGAATCGTTAAAGATGGCAAATCCGGTAATTCTGCTTGCTTCTCACCTCCGATCATGCCAATCTTGCGACCGAGTTCAGCCCGACTTGCTTTGGCACGCTCGGACTTTCCGAGAACCCTGTGTGGCGACGCCTGCTGGCGAGTTCTCCTGTCGCCGGCTTAGAATCTCGCCTCCAAACCAAGGCCGACGCTGATCCCCGGTTCCGGCATGGCCACAGGACGGCCATTCGGGCCAATGATGAAGATTGAGCCAGGCTCGCTGTAGTAGACGTTAAATAGGTTGTTGATCGACATCGAAAGGCGAAACTGCTTGCTCAACTGGTAGTAGCCGTTCACATCGAACGCGATGAATCCCTGGCTCGGCAATTCGGAGAGACTTAAAGCGACGTGGTCCTGAGCGGCCGACATACGCGAGACAAATTGCATGCCCCAATGCTCCTTCTCCGGCTCGAAGATGCGGACGGCCAATTTGCCGTGCAAGGGGTAGATGCCCGGAAGTCCCTCGGCATGTCCAATCGGGACTTTGGTGCCCGCGGGCGCGGACCACGACGAGTCCAAGAGGAAGGCCACTGGCTGATAGTTGGTACCCTCGACGAATCCCATATTGCCATAGAGGCTGAGCCCATCGCACATTTTCACTTCGCCGAAGATTTCGCCGCCGTAGAGGGAAACCAGATCGACGTTAACGTATTGGTACGCGGCCGCCGCGTTGTCTGCGTTTTGATTAGGCGGTAAGTCCGTTCGCCAGTCCTGTGGAAAGTCCTGGAAGTTCCGGCCCAGGACATGCGTTGCCTGATAATCAATCGGAGGATTCATGTCAATCGCGGCCGGAACCGGCATGATGTAATTCCAGATCGTCGAGTAGAATCCATGCACGCCGTAGCTCACGCGATCTTTCTTGTAGGTGATGCCGAGGTCGCATTGCAAATTGCGTTCCGGCTCTAGGTTCGATAGCCCCATAACATAACTATTGCCCATGCGGGCGACCGGCTGGTAAACCGCCTGGCTGTAGAGTTCGTTCAGTTCCGGCATGCGCATCCCATAGCCGGTGCCGAAGTTTAGTGTGTAGCAATCATTGAGCGCGAGCTTGCCGGTCACGTAAGCCATTCCCAGGGCATGGCCTGGGGATTCCAATCCCGGTGCAAACCATCCGTCCGGATTGGCAAAGATCGGGTCGTTGACGTCCAGATAGGGCTTGGCATAATCGACACGTCCGCCCACCGTGAGTGTGAACCGCTCGTTCACCGGCATCACAACATTCGTCAGGACGCCAAGGTCATCCATCCTGGAAGCGGGGATGCCATAGATATTGCCCCCGAAAGCGATTTCACTCGCCGAGTTGAGGTGCGTCTCGGAATAGGCCTGTTCATAGCGTCGCCAATCGGCGCCGAAGGTCCATTGGAGCGAATCGGCATCTCCCAGCGTCCTCAACCCTCGGATTCCCAGGGAACTCGACGTGCCATGCACGATCGTATTGACCGGATCGTCGGCGGAATACGGGATCGTGACGAACGGGTAGTAGAAGCTCTGCTGTTTTTCTTCCCTGGAGGCGTCACCACGGAAAGAAGTGTCCTGAAACCATGCCTGGAGCACCAGTTGCTCCGGACCCTTGCGGTCCTCCTGGATGACGTATCGGACATTGAACTGGTTGTTTACCGAGTTATTGAGGTCATAAATGATGCCGGGCAGATCGACGTGGTTCATCTCGGTGCGCAAATAGTCGAACTCGATCCGCGAGGCGCGGTCCATGTCGAAGCTGAAGGCAAACAGGCCATCCCATTTCTGGTAGGCGGAAGGGACAAGGAAGCTTTGGCTGCCACCGCTGCGGTAGTCGTTCGCGGTGCGGAGGCCATAGCTGGCAATCATACCCCAGTTTTCAGACCCGGCCAACACGTTCTCGCGCGTGTAAAACGTCTGACCGTTACTGCCATAGTTGGAAAAACTGGAAACATGGGCCTCGGAGCCGTTCTTGTAGCGTGGCGGTGCATCGAGGTTGCCCATCAAAAAAGCAAATCCGGGGCCATACAGTGAGCTGTAGGGGCCGTCGATGACCGTCATGTCCCGCACGACGCCTGGGTCGATCTGGCTGTAAAGGGAATCCAAATCCTGAAGGGTCTTCCGCTCCGTCATTCCGTTTGCGCTGGCATTGATCTGCGCGGAATTGTAGCCCCGCACTCGGGAGTCCACGTTGATCCCCGAAAGGCGTCGATTGGTAACGCTTGGAAATTCTTGGATCAGTTGACCCGTGGTGCTTACGCTCTCGCCGCCTAGATCTGCCGGTGTGAGGATGCTCGACGGGGCCGTCAAGTTGGTTGTCTGCGGGGCAGTCGACACCCTGACCTGGGAGAGCTGTCCAGGGTCATTGTCAGCCAGATTGAGAAGCGAGTCGAGGTTGCCGGCATTTCCGGCAGCAGGAGCGGAAGAGGCCGCTCCTTGCGGAGGGGGCGTCCCCGGGTGCGGCACTTCGTCGGCACCGGCGCTGCTGAGCGGCACAAGAAACAGCACTAAGACGGCCGGCCAAAGTAATTGTGGAGGAATTGTTGAACGCATGGTGACTTCCGTGCCTTGCTATGAAATGTAATGTCGTTCTTCGTTGATAACACAATATGCTTCACATTGCTCTCTTTCAGAACCGCGCCTCCATCCCCAGGAGAGCCGTGAAGCCAGGTTCCCTCACGAACGCGGGAACTCCTTGCTGATTGATGATCGCCAGCGAGCCTGGTTCAACGTAGGACCTGTTGAAAAGATTCTCCAGGGCCATATTCAATCGCAGATGTTCGTTCATCCTATAACCGCGGACCCGCGGATCGAGATTGACGGCCGAGGTCCTGCGGGTGCTGACGCTAGGGGCCTCCCGGGCCATTTCGCCCGTGGTCGTCGCCTCGATGGAATTGATGTTACCGGAATTGACCTGGCTGGAAGGGGCGTTCACGTTCGTCGCCTGCCGAGCAGTGCTGACGCGGACCTTCGAGAGTTGGTCGAGGTCCATATTTAGCAGGTCATCGACCTTGCCCGAGTTGACGGGCGGTGGGGCGGGAGCAGAGTTTGCGGACGAGGTGGGGGCCGTCGGGCTGGCGTCGGCCAGAAAGCTGGCAACAGTTCCCTGCGACTGGCCCGCAGCCGTGGGCAGGATAATCCACACCCCCAACCAGCAGTAGGCCGCCAAGACCAAGTTGACTGCTGTGCCACGTCGAAATTGCATTGGTTCCGTATCCCATTTGTGCGCCGGCATGCCCAATCGCGGGCGATACACTTCTATTTGTCGGTAAAGGTAGAACTACCTTGACAACCCGAATGGCCGGTCGGGGTTATTCGACGCTTCATGTGAAGACACGGACCGACCTAACCGGCACAATCATTAAGAACAGTCCAGGGCATGGTGAGGCGATATGGGCTTTAAACCCTCCGGGGTAGTTAGAGAGGGCCAAAGGCCCGCATGATACCAGCCCAGGGCAACGCCCTCGTTGTTACTTTTGATGCGTTGAAAACGTGCGGGGTCGGCAAAAGCACGCCCGTTCACGGGCGTTTCCGCCGAAGGCGGTATTAGGCTCGTGCTTTAGCACGGGTTACACGACCAAAACCTCCCATTCCCCCCGCGTCCCGACCGCCTACGGCGGTCGGGACGCGGGGGCGGTCGATCACGGTCATCCCAAAACCCGTGCTAAAGCACGGGCCTATTACCGGCTGCGCCGGGAATGACCATAAATGGCCATAAAGACGCTTGGCCGGCCGAAAGATGTGGGTAACGACAAGGCGTAAACGCCCCTCACGATTATTGTCCGTTAACTTGTGTGTAACAACGAGGGCGTTGCCCTGGGCTGGTAGGAAACCGGGCCTTTGGCCCTCCTTGAGTCGGATGAACCCGAAAGCGTAACCTGTTATTCCTTAGCAGATTTTATTGGCAGCACGAAATACTGACCGAAAACGTAACCTATTATTCCTTAGCAGTACCCGTACCATTGTCCTCTTAAAGGAAACCCTTTGATGCATAATATCATTCTGGAATCGCCGCTCAGCCAGATAACCTTGGAGGCAACACGGTGCCACGGCATGACGAATGCCACGGACGAAACTCGGGCAACATCGGTGCCGTTTCGGCCGAACGCGGTGTCAGGGACGCTGAGCCAATCCGCCAAAATAATGATCGTCGACGATGAACCGGTGAACGTCAAGGTCGTTCAAAAGTACCTCAAGCTTGCCGGCTATCAGCACTTCGTGACGAGCACCGATCCGCGGCCGGTCATGGACATGATTGCGAGAGAAATGCCCGATGTCATTCTGCTCGATATTATGATGCCACACATCAGCGGGCTGGAAATTCTGCGGAAAGTACGTGAAGACGAGCGGTTAGCGCACATTCCAACGATCGTGTTGACTGCTGCCGACAATGAGCAGACCAAGATGGAGGCCCTGGAATTGGGGGCGGCGGATTTTCTCGGCAAGCCCATGAACTCCGCCGAACTGATCGTCCGCGTACGCAATGCCCTGTTGATCAAGGCACACCATGATCACCTGAAGAACTACACCCAGGATCTGGAGCAGCAAGTTCGTCGCCGTACCGCTGAACTGGCCGCCTCGCGACTGGAACTAATCCACTGTTTGGCCAGGACGGCAGAGTTCCGGGATAATGACACAGGACGCCATGTGGTTCGCGTCGGCCGCTACACAGAGATCATCGCCCGGCAACTGGGTATGGATGAACCGTTTATTGAGTTGATTGGCCACGCTTCCCCGCTGCATGACATGGGCAAAGTCGGCATTCCTGATTGCGTCCTGCTCAAGCCGGGCAAGCTCACACCGGATGAGTTTGAAATCATGCAGAAACATCCCGTCTACGGCCATGACACCTTTGAGCCGATGTCGCAGGACGAGTTGCGAACATTCAAATCGCACACGTTCATGGGCGAGATGATCATGGACGTGCGAAGCTCGCCGATCATCACCATGGCGGCCAAGATCGCCTTGACCCACCACGAGAAGTGGGATGGGACAGGGTATCCGATTGGCCTTCATGGGGAAGATATACCCTTGGCCGGCCGCATCACGGCGGTCGCCGACGTCTTCGATGCGCTCAGTAGCAAGCGTCCGTACAAACCGGCGTTTGAACTGGATCGGTGTTTCCAAATCGTGGGGGAAGGCCGTGGCACGCACTTCGACCCGGCGATAGTCGATGCATTCCTGGCTTGTCGCGAGGCTGTAGCGCAAGTCTACGTGGAACTTACTGACGTCGATTAGGCGATATATGCGGATCGCCCAGATAGCCAACTGAATGATCTTGGAAGGAATACTCGTATGCAATTTGAATCGGAAGTTTCGCCCGCAAGACTCGCTGCCGACGGCAAGGTCATGATCGTTGACGACGAACCGATCAACATCAAAGTGGTTCAGAAATATCTCAAGCTCGCCGGCTATCAACATATCGTCGGTGTGACCGATCCCCGAACCGTACTGAGCAGGATCTCGGAGGAACAGCCCGACCTCGTGCTTCTGGACATCATGATGCCCGAGGTCAGTGGTTTGGAAATCCTGGAGCAGATTCGCGCGGACAGGCAATGGGCGTATTTGCCGGTGATCGTGGTGACGGCTTCCGACAACGAGGAGACGAAGGTTCAGGCCCTGGAGCTCGGTGCTACCGATTTTCTGGGCAAGCCGGTGAACAGCACCGATCTGCTTCCGCGGGTGCGCAATGCGCTACTGGTCAAGGCCAACCACGATTACCTGAAGTACTACGCCAAAGAGTTGGAGCGTCAGACTCGGCAACTGGAGGCCCAGATTGCCCAGGCCCGGACCGACGCACTGACGGGCCTGGCAAATCGCCGCGCGCTCGACGAAGAACTTCTACGTCGGTCTTCCGAGTGTAATCGAACCGGTTCGCCGCTCTCCGTGATGCTATTGGACGTGGATCATTTCAAGACTTTTAACGACACCCATGGCCACCGTGCCGGCGATGAGGCACTGCGAGTCTTGGCAGGATCGCTCCGCGGAGCGATGCGGCAGATGGATCTGGTGACGCGCTATGGTGGCGAGGAGTTCCTAGTAATCCTTCCCAGCACGGCTATTGAAGGCGCAAGGCTAGTAGCGGATCGCACAAGGCAAGACGTCAGCAAGACGACTTTCCGCTACGATGGCAAAGAGTTTTCATTGACGGTCAGCGTCGGGGTGGCCCAACTTGCGGCCAACGAACACGTAACGCGAATGCTGCAGAGAGTCGATCAGGCCATGTACGCCTCGAAAGAGGCGGGCCGTAACAGATCCTCATGGCATGATGGGCGAGCGATTCATCCGGTTCTTGAGGATTCCACAATAATTAACTCGGACGGGGAGTCCGCACCGCAATCCCAGAGAGTTTTATCGCAAAAGAAAGTCGCAATGCCGACCTCACCCTCGTCCTCCTTTGCTCATGGGTCATGGAAGACCGTGGTGCCGGCAAGCCAGGAGTCGCCCGACCTCATGGGGTTCCAATGCGACCGGACGGCGTTCCTATGGCACGTTCGCCAGCGGATTGCCGAATGGAAACGGGGAGGATCCGCATTTTGCGTGCTAGTGGTTCAAGTCGAGCAGGATGAACAGATTGTCGAAACGCAGTCGCAGGAAGCCTACGATGAGGTACAGCGTCTGACTACCCGGATTCTGCATGGAGCAGTCCGGGAAATGGATTTGATCGGTCGGTATAACCATAGCTGCTTCGCTTTACTGTTGCCCCGCACCACACTCTGTGAGGGACTGCTCGTGGCTGAACGCATTTGTCAGAATAGCGACGTGAAAGATTCGTCTTTGATGCGCGGTTCCGATCTCTTCACCTTGAGTGTCGGCGTCGTAGAAGTCGCCGAGGGCGACGACGTGACTCGTATCCTTCAGCGGGCCGATGCAGCCAGATCGGTCTCGGAAAAGGGCCGAATCGGTTGCCAAACGGGTCAATGGGCGGACGTTGTCGAACCGGCTGCCCAACCTCAAACCTTAGAACTGTCCGCTGCGCTGGGTTTAGCCGGAGTTGGCGATGCTGTTTCGACCCTATAAAGAAATACTGAATATCACCCTCTACCCAAGAGAACAACTCACTACTCCCCCAATTCCCTACAGACGCGCAGAATCCGGACGATGGCTTCGTCGATCTGGGCTTCCGTGGTCGTTGCCCCGAGGCTAAAACGAAGACTGCTGGCTACGATTTCGTTCGAGAGGCCCATCGCCCGAAGGGTGGGAGAAAGCTCCGTCGAACCACTCGCGCACGCTGAGCCTACGGAACAAGCAACCCCGGCCATGTCGAGGGCAAGCAGCAGGATCTGACCATCCAGCCCGGGGAACGCGATGTTGCTGGTTTGCGGCAGACGAGGGACCGCTTCGCCATGAATGATCAGGCCCGGCCGCCCGGCCTTCAATCCCGATTCAAAACGGTCGCGGAGTGCGGTCAGCTTGTGGAAGTGCTCGTCTTGTTCCGATTGCCATAGTTCCAGTGCGGTTTGCATGCCGACGGCTAGGACGACCGACTCCGTGCCGGGACGCAAGCCCTCTTGCTGATGGCCGCCAAAAAGCATGGGTGTCAAGGTTGTATCACGCCGGACAATCAGTGCGCCAATACCCAGCGGTCCCTGGAACTTGTGTGCGGCGATGCTCAAGGCGGTCACGCCCAACTCGCGGAAGTTGATTGGCAGTTTGCCTGCTGCTGCGACCGCGTCGGTATGCAACGGTACTCCGGCCGAACGGCACAAGGCCGCCAGTTGCTCCATTGGTTGCAGCACACCCGTCTCGTGGTTAGCCAGCATCACACTGACGAGACGAGTCCCCGTTCCAGTCCCTCCGGGGGATGTGTCGCGGATTGGGGAGAGCAGTGACTCGAGAGCATCCGTCTGAACCACGCCCAGGTCATCCACCCTCAACGTATCGAGTCGCCAGCCGAGTTCCATGAGATATTCGGCCGGTTCCAGCACCGAGGCATGTTCGATCGACGAGACGATGACTTGCCCGTGGCGTACAAGTCCCGCCTGCGTGATCCCAAAAATAGCGAGATTATTCGCCTCGGTCCCTCCACTGGTGAAAATCAGCCGATCGGGCTTGAGGCAGTTCAGGTCGGCCCCGAGGATTTCGGCCACCCGTTGCCGGGCGTCTTCCAGGATGCGGCGCACACGCTGGCCCGGTTGATGCCGGCTTGCCGGGTTGGCATATCCGGCCGCGTAGCAGCGGGCCATAACCTCGACGACCTCGGGCCGTGTGGGAGTCGTCGAGTTGTGGTCGAGATAAATGTGGTTCATCAGGCAATTATGGGACGAATTGCCGGCGGAAGCAACCCACCATTTCCCGGCCACTCCAGATCTATCCCGCTTTTACCGTGGCGCGTGGCCGA
>JBAWVO010000032.1:0-34409 GCA_037147235.1 Planctomycetota bacterium
TCCTGGTGGGCTGGATAAGACCTACGCCCACAAAATCTCATTGGTCTACCGTCCCAAGAACGATACGTTCTACATGTATTATTGTGCGACCGGCAATAAGGGACGCTGCATCGGGCTGATCACCAGCAAACGGTTGGACAACAACAAGGAGACCTTCGGTCGGACGTTTCGGCGGGGCCAGGAGACCCGCGCCGAACCTGGACAAGGGCAAAGCCATTTAGACTCAGTCCCGTCGGAGATCAAATTTCCCACTGCGATTCTCCACGGCGTAGAGATGGTGGTTGGTGACCACGTAAAGTACGCCGTTGGCGGCGGTGGGAGTGGTGTAAATGGGATCGCATGCACGGATGCGATTGATTACTTTCAATTCTTTCCCGGCCTCTAAACCCCAGAGAAGCTTCTTGCCGGAGCCGAGGTAGATTTTGCCGTCGGCCACCAGCGGTGAACCCCACACCGGCCCGCCCGCTTCGTGAATCCAAAGGCAGTTTCCCGTCTCGGCATCGAGGCAGTGCAAGCGGCCGTCAAAACCGGCGGCGTAGACTAGCCCGTCGGCGATGGCCACGGTCGAGACGCTCGCTCCGATCTTGTCGTAGGACCAGAGTGTGCCGCTGCGGCTGATGTCGCCGGTCTTGGTGGCGTCGATGCAGGCCACACGGCCTGCCTTCCTACCGTGGAATGCCTCTTGGGTGAAGGGAACCTACACGCGGTTTTTGTAGAATACCGGCATGGCCGTCACCTGATACGAGGTGGAATCGTGCTGATGATCGGGCGGTGGCGCGGCTTCCCTATTGCCCGTCCGCGCGGTATGATGGCTATTGTCCGCTATTTTCCGCCCCACCCCAAACCCTGGAGGTGAGTCATGTTCCACCCGGTATTCCTGATCCTCGGGGTAATACATAAGGAGAATCGGTAGATGATTCCACGCACTGAAGGCAGTCCGCTAGCCGCCAAATACAAAATCCTGATTGTTGACGATCATCCGGTCGTCCGACAGGGTTTAGTTCGGCAGATCGGTCAGGAATCCAACTTTGAGGTCTTTGAAGGCCCCGACAACGTGGAAGAGGCATTCGAGCAGGTCAAAACGCTCCGGCCGAACCTTGTCCTAGTCGATATCTCGCTGAAAGACAGCCTCGGACTGGACTTAATCGCACAAATCAGGGCCTACGACAGTCGCATCAAGACCCTCGCCTGGACGATGTTCGATGAGAATGTCTACGCCAGTCGGGCACTGCGTGCTGGTGCCTCGGGCTATATCAACAAGCGCGAGCCGATCGACACGATCCTTAACGCCATTCGCCGCGTCCTCCTTGACGACACCGTGTATCTCAGTCCGACCATGACCGATCGCGTTCTGCAATGTTTCGTCGGCGAAAAGGAGGCGGCAGAGGATCCCATCGCCAGCCTTTCAAAACGGGAAGTCGAGGTGTTTCGCCTACTTGGCCAAGGAAAGACGACGCAGGCCATTGCCGGCAATCTCGGTATCAGCCCGAAGACGGTCGAGTCCCACAGGGAAAAGATCAAGACCAAACTGGGGCTGCAGAACGCCGTGGAACTGTACTGCCGTGCCGTGCAGTGGATGCTGGAGAATGGGTAAGGGCCGGCGCAGAAATAACTGTCATGTTTTGCCTACTCGCCGAGCGGGGGTAGACGGCACACGGAGTGTGCCTGCTACTTTTCTTGCGACAGTTATTTCTGCGCCGGTCCTAACGGTTATTTTGGAGGCGAGTGCCTATACGCCCTGGTGATGCGGTGCGAGTGCCTTTGTCAGCAGTTCGATCTGGGCTTCGAGTTCCGTGAACGCCTCGGCCGCAGCGGTCAAGTCGCCGGCCTTGCCTGCTTGCTCGACTCGTCGAGTGGCGTTTTGAGTGGGTGCCGCGCCCAAATAATTTACGGTTCCAAGTAGATGATGGGCCGTGACGGCTAGTGCCGCGGCGTTGCGGTGGCCGAGTGCCACGCGCATCTTTTCGAGTGCTTCTGCCGACTCGTCGACGAAGTACCTTACGATATCCTGAAACATCTTGCGATCGAAGCATTGCTTCAGGGCTTCGTTCAGATCGAACACCTTCAGCGGTGCCACCGAGGTGGCCGACGTGGCGAGGCTCGATGGTTCGCCGGCCTTCGGCTGCCCCGGTGTTCCGGTGGTTTTCTCCGCGAGACGCTCGATCAGCGCGATCATTTCCGCGGCATGAATCGGTTTGGAGATATAGCCATCCATGCCCACCTCACGGCAATGCTGAGTGCCTTCGCTCATGGCATGGGCGGTGACCGCCACGATGGGCAGTCGGGCCTTGGCCGGCTCGCTCAAGGCCCGGATTGCGGCGGTGGCCTGGTAGCCGTCCATGTTCGGCATTTGCAGGTCCATTAAGAGCACGTCGTAGTCGTTCCGCCGCACGTGGTCAAGTGCCTGCTGTCCGTCCTCCGCAATCTCCACCTGATGACCGCGCTCTCGCAGGATATAGGCAGCAAGCTTCTGGTTCATGAGGTTGTCTTCTGCCAAAAGAATCCGCAGTGGCCTGAGGGGCGCAGCAGAAACCTCGAACGCGGATACCGTTTCGAGAAGCGGCTGCGTCGTCTGGGGCAAGCGAATGGTAAAGTGAAAAGTGCTGCCGCGGCCTTTCACGCTCTCGCACCTGATGCGCCCCCCCATTCGATTGACTAGACTGGATGAAATCGACAGTCCCAATCCGGTGCCTCCAAAGCGTCGGACCGTCGAGGCTTCGGCCTGCTCAAACGGAAGAAAAATAGTCTCCAGCTCACCCGGCGCGATGCCGATGCCCGTATCTCGGAAGGTGAACGCCAGGCACACGTCGTCGGTATCTTGTAACTCGACGGCCACGCGCACCTCGACATCGCCTTGTTCGGTGAACTTGATCGCATTATCCGCCAAGTTCAACACGACTTGCCGCAATCGCATCGGGTCGCCGACGAAGACATCGGGTGTGTCGGGAGTGACATGGCAGGAGAAGCTGATCCCTTTCTCTCCTGCGCGCACAGCGAGTATATGCGTGGTCTTTGCCAGCAACTGGCGCAAACTGAACGGAATCGCCTCAAAGTGCAGGTTTCCTGACTCGATCTTCGCTGAATCCAGCAGGTCGTTCAACAGAACCAAGAGCAGGTCGGCCGATTCCAAGGTCATTTCAAGGAAATTCCTGGCAACCGGGTCCATTGGCTTGGACATCGCCAGATTGACCATACCCAGGATGGCGTTCATGGGCGTGCGCAACTCATGGCTCATGTTGGCTAGGAACTTACTTTTGGCAAGTGTGGCGGATTCTGCACGCTGTTGCGATTGCTCCAGTGCTTTATTGGTCGATTGTAGGGCATCGGTGTATCGACGCAATTCCTCTTCAACAAGTTTGCGTTCCGTGATGTTGGTTATCACGACGCGGTACACCGGCTCTCCGCATTTGCCGCCATCCACCTCGTTCGTCTCCAAGCGTGCCCAAAATGTCGTTCCGGCTATATTCACCATCCACAGTTCGCACACCTGCGGCTCGCCCGTTACGAAGAGTTGCCTGCGGCACAAATAGAAGATATCACGGTCTTCTTGGAGAATGAAGTGATCCAACGACCAGTTGATGAGATCGTGTTTCATCGTGCCCAGCAGGGCGACGGCGGTGAGGTTGACCTCCAGAATCTGCCCTTGCTCATTGAGGGTACAATAGCCCACCGGGGCCAAGTTGTAGAGGTCAAAATAGCGTTTACGCTCAACCTCCAGGTCATCCTGCGCCTGACGCAGGGTCACGTTTTGCATCTCCAGCTCAATCTGATGCACATGCAGCTCGTGGAATGCCCGTTGCACTTCTTCGGGCGAGTAGCTCGATAGGTGTTGCTGCAACAGGCCAGCCCTATTCCGGACCATTTCTTCGGCCCGCCGGCGCAAATCGGTTTCCAGATCAGAATGCGGTTGTTTTTCCGTCACGGTGTTGCTCGCGTTGAGGCTATCTCAAAATCCGGCGGAGAAGCAACCTCAGCCAATGTTTTTCGTTGCACAAGGGTCGTGTTCATGGAACTGCGCTCGTTGTTAAGATGCGTATGCCAACAAACTGTTATTCTGCACGATGCCGACATAAGTTTCTAGTGCTCAGCCCATGCAATTGAATGGTGCGAGAAAAATTCTTAGGTCAATCCAGGGGTTTGCCTCATAATTCTCGTCCTTGAAGCCATGGAGTTTGTTGACTCTTTCGGTTTTAGGTGCAGAAGTAGGGTGGGGAGAGTGAAACGAGCCCCACCAAAAGTGGACGCAATGGAATTGGTGGGGCTCGCTGCGCTCTCCCCACCCTACGATTATTCGCGTAACTTACCGTACGATGCTCCATCCACCCTACGGCGTGCCAGCAGTGCCAGCAGTTGGCAAGGTTACGATCAAGGCCAGATAAATTCTTGGTCAAACTAAGGCATCTCCTCATTTTCCTTGCGAATCAAAACTTAATAATAGGAATGGAATGAAAGCAATGATCGTGGTTTCGCACACAACAGGTTCAGCCTGAAGGGACGCAATAAGCGGAACACGCCAAGCGAAGAAGTGAATTCGAGTTTAACCCGCGAACGGTAAGCAGTCCCATCCCAACGTCATTCCAGAGGGCGCATCGCACGAAGTCGGCAATGCAACCCAAGGGGACGGAGTTCGCGCTAACCAAACACCAAACCATGTCAGATATTCCCAAAATGAATCCAACAGAGAAAATGCATTGCGCGTCGAGGAACAACCTTGTTCCGATCGTAATGCCGGACGCTACCGATGTACCGCAGCGTAGGATGGAGAAGGAACCCACCGCGTCCGGTTTAAGACTCCAGTTCGTGCTTCATGCCCTGCGTCGCTGGTGGATGCCGGCCTTGCCGGCAAGCGTGCTGATGGCCTGCGCGTTCGGAGTCGTAGCGAGGTTTTTGTTCGTGCCGCAGTACGAGGCGACGGCGTGGTTCCGCATGGAGGAGAAGTCGCCCTTCCTGGCTTTCCAGAGCAGGGAAGATGTCCGCGTCAAGGAATTCTTTCAGACCGAGGTCGAAATGATCCGCAGCCCGTTGGTGCTCGGGCCGGTCCTGAAGCAGGCGGAACTCGCTCAGCTCCCCGAGTTTCAGAAGGCCGAAGACAAGATCGCCTGGCTTGTCAAGCAACTTCAGGTGAAAGCGGTCGGTCAGTCGGATCTGTTTACGATTCGGTTTGCCGGCCAAAAGCCCGCCAGCGCGGCGAAGATCGTGAATGCCATAGCCGACTCCTATTTTAAGCTTCGCAACAAGAACGAAGTTGAGCACGTCAAGTGCGTGTTGGATTTACTGGGGGGGGAAAAGGAACGGCGGTCGCAAGAGGTTTTGCGGCTTCGCGAGGGGCTTCGTGAATTAGCCAAGCAGGTTACTGGCCACGACCCCTATTCGGCAAAAGCGGACAAAGAAAAAACCACCAGCAGTCCTCTGGCCGAGTTGCAAATACGGCTCATTGCCGCCCAGGTGGAACGGACGGTCTCGGAGGCGCGTGTCAAAGCGGTGGAGTGCGAGTTTCTCGCCGTCGCGGCCAGTGATGCGCCCGCCGTGGCAAAGAACACTCCCCTGACCGAGCATGAGATAGCCTATCGCAATGCCATGGTCAACAAGGCGATTGCTGAACATGCCGAAGTGAAACAGATCGCTGCCATAATCTTAACCAAGCAGGCGAAGCTTGCCAATATCGAGGCCGTGGCCGTCCACGGCAAAGAGAATCCCATCTACGAGCGACTCCAATCCGAGATTGTACGCGAACAACGCGCCGCAGAATCGATGCGAGCCGAGATCCGTCCGCGACTCGAGAAGGAGATCGAACTGTTGTTACAGGCGCGCAGAATCGAAAGTGCGGCGGCGGTGTTCGACAAGCAGCGGGAAGAGCTTTCTCGCCTGCGAGCCGACTGCAAGGTCCGCGAGATCCTTGAGCAAACCCTTCAAATCGAGTATGCAAAGGGCCTCAAGGAAGTCAAGCTATTCAGTGGAGAATCCTTGGAGCTGGAATTCAAGCGCGACGAACTTGTCCGAGCCGAGAAAGTTTTTGAGTTGATCGCACAGCGCACTCTGGAGATCCAGACGGAACGGGGCGCTCCAGCCCGCGTCACGTTGCTGAAGCTGGCCGAGGAACCCGTTTCACCCATGGTCACTCCGATGCGCAACGTGAGTCTTGGCGTGATAGCCGGCATGCTTTTTCCATGGGTACTCGCCATCGGCTGGGAGCGTCTGATGAAGCGAGTAGGCGATACCCAGGATATCGAAGAGCAGTCGCATATATCGGTGCTTGGCGAGATTGCCTACCTGCCGACACGAACGCGTGCGGCAAACCAAGAGACGCCTCGTTTGTTGGAATGCGTGCGAATCTTCGAGGAAAGCATCGACACGCTTCGCACCACGCTCATGCTCTCGGAAGAATTGCGTGGCATGAGCGTGTTGGCGGTCACCAGTGCCGCAAAACACGAAGGGAAAACGAGCATTGCCTCGCAGATGGCGCTTAGCCTGGCTCGCGCTACCGGTCAGCGCGTGCTGTTGGTCGATGGCGATATGCGTTCCCCCGACATCCATCGTGTTTTCGACATACCTCGGTCGCCCGGCCTTGCCGAGATTCTTCATGAGGAATGTTCCGTGGCGGAATCCATTGTCACCACCTACGGCGAAAACGTCCATTTGCTACCGGGTGGAAAAATGGCGGCAAGCCCGCATCGGCTGTTAGGCGATGACAAGTGGAGTTCCGTGCTTGCCGAGTTGAAAGCCCAATACCGCTATGTGGTCATCGACACTCCGCCCGTGCTTGCCGCCAGTGAAGCGTTGGTATTGGCAAAAACCGCCGACGCAACACTGGTCTGCGTGATGCGCGACGTCAGCCGTACCGATCATGTGCGACAAGTGTGTGAGCGGCTCGTGGCTGCCGGCGCGCGGCCGGTGGGCGCGGTGCTTAACGGCGTGCCTAGCCACAATTATGCCTACCGTTACGGAACCTAGCAATGAATGAAAGCTTCAATATCACGGCGACCGCCTCCTCCTATTTTCGCTGGAAAGGCATGCTCGATTTCGTACTGGCCGCACTGATACTCGTCCCTGCGCTGCCAGTCATTGGGCTTTTGGTGGTCTTGGTGCGGCTTACCTCGCCAGGGCCGGGCATTTTTCGTCAGCGGCGCGTCGGCAAAGATGGACATTGTTTTGAAATGTTCAAGCTCCGCAGTATGCGGTCCGACGCCGAGATGGGTTTGGGGGCCGTCTGGTCGCAGCCCAAGGATCCTCGCGTTACTTTCCTTGGTCGTATTCTCCGCAAGCTCCACCTTGATGAACTCCCTCAACTCTTCAATGTTCTGCGTGGCGAAATGTCGATGGTCGGCCCGCGTCCCGAGCGCCCGGAGTTCGTTCCTATCCTTGCCGAACAGATTTCCGGCTATTGCGACCGCCTTGCCGTGCTGCCTGGCGTAACGGGGCTCGCTCAGATCAATCTGCCACCGGATAGCGGTATCGACAGCGTTCGCAGGAAGTTGGTGCTCGATCTGGACTATGTACACCAGGGCAGCCTCTGGCTCGACCTGCGCATCATCCTCTGCACCGCCGGCCGCGTGGTAGGCATCCCTCTATGCCGCGCGCTGGGACTGCGACGCCGAGTGCATTTGCCTCTCCTCGTCAAATTTCCAGCCAAGTCCTGCAAGGACGACACCAATGCCATTCAGCCCAATCGCCACGGGCACGGGAAGTCCAAATCCGTTATTCATTTGCGTTAGGTTTTTCATGCCGTATTTTCTTTTCCTGCTGGTAACCGCCACAATGTTCATCCGCCCGGGTGAGATCATTCCGGCGATCCAGGACTGGCCCATCTACAACTACTTGATCATTTGTTGCATGATCGTGTCCATCGAGCCAATGCTTGCCCAGTTGTCCGTTAAATCCCTGACAGAAAACCCCATTACTGCCTGCATTGTGGGTATATGGGTTGCCATCGTCTGCTCCCATCTGGCCCAATTCCGCACCTGGGAGGCACGTGATTCAGGCTTCACTTTCTTTAAGGTCGTGGCCTTCTACCTCCTGCTGGTAACCTCGCTCGATTCACCCGCTCGTCTCAGAAGCTACATGAAATGGCTTTTTGTGTTCATCGCCGTGTTGGCTATCATTGCGCTACTGGCTGCCTACAATATCGTCAGTATTGGAACCATCGAATTCTACGACCAGAAAGAAGTCGATAAGGTCACCGGCGAAATGATCCACATCGACCGCCTGACGAGTACCGGCATCTTCCAGGATCCCAACGACCTGGCCATGATCCTCGTGGTAGGCATGGTGATTGCGTGTTACTTTCTGGTTGATCCAGTCTCTGGTCCGCAGCTTCGGCCATCCGCCCCGGCGAATGGGCTTGCGTCGAAAGCAGAGCGCACCCAGTCTCGCATCGGCTCGATCGTGCTGCGCTGGCTGGCTATTCCGACAATCGGGCTATTCGGGTTTGCGATCTTCCGAACGCAATCCCGCGGCGGCTTGATGGCGCTCATGGCATCTTTGACGGTCCTTGGCCTATTTCGCTTCGGCTGGCGCAGAACCGTGCTCGCGGGCATGGTAGCGGTGCCTTTGCTATTGGTGGTGATGAAGGGCCGCATGACCAGCATGGACGAGGGCATGGATGAAGGAACCGGCCACTCTCGCGTCGAACTTTGGTCGGATGGTTTTCAGCTCCTCAAGAGGTCGCCCCTGTTCGGCATTGGCCAGGGGCAATACGCCGATGAGGTTGGCCAGGTGGCCCATAATTCGTTTGTACATGCCTTTGTCGAACTGGGCTTACCTGGCGGCGCGTTCTTTCTGGGCGCATTCGTCGCGGCCATCGGCTTGTTTTACCGCATGCGATCTGACCGTGGGCTTTTGGCTTGCGGTGAAGTCCGCCGAATGCTCCCCTTCCTGCTGGCCGCCGTGGTTGGCACGGCCGTCTCGATGTTCTCGCTCTCGCGCAACTATGTCAGCACGCCCTACGTCGTGTTGGGCCTCGCTGCCGCCTGGGCGCGTCTGGCCGCACCCTGGTCGGTTGCCGCGCCCCTGCGTTATGACGGCCAGTTTATCTACCGCATCGCGCTAGGTAGCGTCGGCTTTATCGTCACAACCTACGTTTTTATCCTCGTTTCCACTCGGCTGTCTTAATTACCCTTGCCTTGCTCGTCAAAAACTACCTATATGGCATCCTCGGATAAAAACTCACCCACGCCCGGCCTCGCCACCAATGCCGCATGGAATTGCGTCGGCACGCTCAGCGATGCGCTGATCGGCTTCTTCATGATGCCCTTCGTGTTGAATGCCCTGGGCGACACCACCTACGGTCTCTGGGCCTTGATCGCCTCGTTGACCGGTTGCTTCGGCTTTCTCGACCTGGGCGTCCGCGGTGCTCTGGGTCGTCAACTGGCCTTTCACCTAGCCCGCCGTGATATGCACCATGTCAATACCACGCTCAATACGGCGGTTGCCCTCTTGAGCGCGGCGTGCCTGATCACGCTGCTGGGCGCGGTCGCATTGCAGTTCCTGTTCTTCCGGCTGTTTGACGTATCGCCCGACCAGGAGTGGATTGTCCGCATCACGCTGCTGCTGGCGGGGCTGAATTTGGCCCTCTCCTTCCCTATCAGCGCCTTCGACGCCACGCTCTGGGCCGCGCAGCGTTTCGATCGGCTCAATCAGATCGATATTTCGGTCTCCGTGCTGAAGGCCGTGCTGATGGTCCTCTTCCTCAAGTCGCCCGCCACGTTGATCTGCCTTCCGGTGATTAGTCTGGCCGGCTCGCTGATAGCCGGATCGCTGAAACTCGCCACCACCTGGACCGCGTTCGGCGGCCTGAAAATCGGCGTCCGCTTCATCAGTCGCACGGCTTTAGGCAACATTTTTGGCTTCGGCCTGTGGAACTTCATCGGCTCGTTGGCCCGACAAATCATTATGCGGATTCCGGCCGTCGTCATTGGCTCGTATGTTGGCCCGGCCGCCGTCACTCCCTATGCGATTGCCGAAAAGCTCCTGAACGTCATCAGCTCGTTATTTAGCGCAGCAACAGGCGTGCTTACGCCCAAGAGTGCCGGCTACTCAGCCTTGGACGATTTCACGCGGCAGCGGACCCTGTTTGTCCACGGCGGACGACTCTGTTGGGCGATGGCCCTATTTACCGGGCTGGGCCTATGCTTTTTTGGCCAACCGTTTATCGCGGCCTGGCTTGGCCCAAAACATCCTCTAGCGGCCGTTTACTTGGCCATTATCGCGTTGGGGTCCATCGTCCCGCTCTCCCAGTCGATGACCGGTTGTGTGCTGCTGGGCGTCGCCCGGCACCAGTTCCTGGCAGTGATCGCGATCGGGCAAACGGTGCTTGCCATTGGCCTTTCGCTGCTGGCGGCGACTTACGGCGATGCCCTGACGGTCTGCGTGGTCCTGGCGGTCGTATCGACGCTGGCCGGGTTGGTCCTAGTCTGGCATGGTTGCCGCTCTCTCCATGTGCCGCTGGTGGATTACGCTCGGGAAGCGGTCGGCCCCGCCGTGGCGGCATGCGTCATCCCTGCGGCATTCGGAGCAGCGATGATTTTCATGGGAACGTCACTCTTTGCCTATGCGTTTGTCGCGCAGATGGCGTGTTATTCGCTCCTGTTTGTGGCGTTTTTCTATCGGTTCTCTCTTATCGGCGCGAGCTGTCGTTCCCCTGGTCATGTACCTCGTGTCACCCAAATCAGTGATAGACACTGGCTGTGGTCGCGGCGGTTGGGTACTCGCACCGAGCTTGTCCCTAAGGATGTTTTGAAATGAAGATAACTGTCGCAATATGTACGTGGAACCGGGCACGCCTCCTTGATCAGACGCTACGTAGCCTAAGTAACCTTGAAGTTTCACAAGGAATCGAGTGGGAGATTCTGGTTGTCAACAATAATTGCACAGATGAAACCGACGCTGTCATCGCGCGCCACGGAAATGCGATCCCGCTACGCCGCCTCTTTGAACCACGAGCAGGGCTCTCAAACGCACGTAACTGCGCGGCCGCGGCCGCAACGGGTGAGTTACTGCTCTACATTGATGACGACGTCCTTATCGGCACGACGTGGCTGACAGCCTACAAGGACGCAGCAGAGTCGCTACCGGATGCATCCTTTTTTGGCGGACCAATTGAACCTTGCTTCGAGAATCTGCCTCCCGCGTGGATTAGACGCAATATGCATGTTTTTGGAACGATCTGGGGTGCCTTGGATCTCGGGCCTGAGATCCGCCCGTTTTCCTCCGGGGAGAGCCCTTTTGGCGCGAACATGGGCTTTAGAATTCATTTGGTGAGAGAGTTCCTCTTCAACCCTCGTCTCGGCTATTCCGGCACAGGAAAAGTAGCGGGCGAGGAGGGCGAACTTGTAATGCGCGCGATGAACGCAGCGCATGTTGGCTATTGGATTCCGACGGCGCGCCTGCGACACTGCATGCCCTCCGATAGACTCACAAAAAGGCATCTGTGGGACACCTTCTATGGTCGTGGCCGGGCAGAGGCACATTTGGGAGATTGGCGTGACTGTCCGCAGCTTTTCGGTGTTCCACGCTATTTGATTCGCAGGTACTACCAAGGGGTGTTAGAGAAGATTGTTTTCCTTCCAACCCGCGGAGCTCGCTGGGCAAAAGCGTTTCGCAACGCGGCTTCAGCAAAAGGTTTTATTGACGAACTGAGGCGACCCATCCGATCTACCCACGAGTGAACTTCGGGCAACCGATGGGCCGAACTGGCACATGCCGTGGGTCGTTATAAAGGCACAATGAACCAATTAGTTAGTGTAATTATTCCCGCCTATCGGGCTGAGCAAACGATCCGCCGTGCGATCGATAGCGTGCTTTCGCAGACGGTGCCGGCGGCTGAGATCATCGTCGTCGATGACGGCAGCCCCGACGATCAGGCGGCCGTAGTGGCGGAATACGGCGAACGAGTGGTCCTGATCCGCAAACCGAACGGCGGGACGGCCAGCGCACGCAATGCCGGCATTGAGGCCGCTTCAGGAGATTACATCGCCTTCCTCGACGCGGACGACTACTGGGAGCCGACGAAACTTCAGCGACAGTTGGCCGCCTTTGAGCAGCACCCAGAACTTATGTTGGTGGCTGGATGTTTTTTTGAGGAAATACCGGGCCAGCCGCGCATGGCCCCCTCGACAACCAGTCCGCAATGGTGCGATCGGGTGCTGACCGCTAAGGGAGAAGCGGCCTTCCGGCTGGCAACCATGGTATGGACTGGGACGGTAATCGTTCGCCGCGCGAAACTGGGACAGGAGCGTTTTGTTTCGGGCCTGGAACCGGCCGAGGATCGCGACCTCTGGATTAGACTGACCTCCCAACACCCGTGCTACCTAATCTCAGAGCCTCTGGCAACAGCTGTTTTGGAAGAAGGCTCGCTGTCGCGAACGAATGCAGACCGGGATTATGGAAACATGCTGCGGGTAGTCCACAAGAACGCAGAATTGCTAGGCAAGGCAGGCGTACGCCGCTGGGAGACGAAGGTTTACGGCTCTTGGGCGGCTTGCCATCTGGGCGGTGGGAATGCGGCGGCAGCCATCAGCCCGGCATTGTGCCGCCTCGGCCGGCAACCATTTTCGCCGCAAGCGTGGTGGATTGTTTCTAAGAGCATGGTGCTGGCGGCACTGCGGCGGAACGCAATCGCGGAACACACGAACCGACACACACAACCAAGCCCGTAGGGCGTGATTACCGAGTTAAGGTAAAAGAGTTGAAAGGCTGCGTATAAATGAAGATGAGAACTCATACAAACAACGGCTCACTGATCCGCATCGTCCACGTCAGTCTAAGCCTGGAGATGGGCGGCATGGAAAAGCTGCTGGTGGAGTTCGCCAGCCATGCCGACCAACAGCGGTTCCAGCTCCATTTCGCCTGCATGGAAAACCGCGGGGTACTGGCCGACGAGGTCGAGGCCCTCGGCTGGCCGGTCACCACGCTGGGCAAACGCCCCGGATTGCGGCCGGGACTCGTTCTCCGACTCGCACGAATCTTCCGTCGTCTCAAGCCGGACGTGGTGCATGCGCACAACACGGTTGCCTGTATCTATGCGGCACCGGCGGCACGGCTTGCCCGCGTTCCTGTCGTCCTTGCCACGCGTCACGGTCAAGGTCCCGCGCCAGGCAGTCGCCAAGCGTGGCTTTTTGCCCTGTCCACACGGTTTGTCGACCACGTGGTCTGCGTGTCAAAGGACAGCGGCGACATTGCCGTTCAATTGGGGATTCCGCCTCATCGTGTCACGACCATCTGGAACGGCATCGACACGCGTAAGTTTGCCGTGTCCCGCCCCAATCCTGATGGGCCGGCGTTGGTCGTTGCTCGCTTGGCGCCGGAGAAAGACCTTGCCACGCTGCTCCGCGCCGTGCCTTTGATCGTGCAGCGCGCTCCGCATTGGCGGTTGCAGATTATTGGCAACGGTCCCTGCCGAGTCGGGCTTGAGGCACTAACCGACGAGTTGGGCCTGAACCAATACGTTCAGTTTTTTGGTCAACAAAGCGATGTACCCGAGCGTCTGAGAAAGGCTTCGATGTTCCTGCTCCCCTCGCTAAGCGAAGGGGTCTCGCTTGCGTTACTGGAGGCCATGGCCAGCGGACTGCCGGCGGTCGCCACCCGTGTGAGCGGAAACGTCGAGGTAGTCCGGCACGAAGAGACGGGACTGCTGGTCGCGCCGCGGGATCCCGCCGCAATCGCCGATGCCATCGTGCGACTGGCGAGCGATCCGGCAATTGCTGCACGCATGGGTGCTGCCGCACGGCGGCGGGTGGAGGATTCGTTTGACATCCGCGAGATGGTCCATGAGTACGAACAAACTTACCTAAATCTTCTGGCAATCAAGGGAACTCGCCACAAGCCCGAGGAACTCATGCCGCTTGGGCTAGCCCAGGATAAAGACAAACCGCTATCCAATGGTTTACCGCACATGCCCCGGACTCCCCACAGATCGCCCAGGGTTAGCACTCTTCTCCAGGCATCGGTCATTCAAGGGTATGAAACGGTCGTCAAGCGACGCAAGACATTTTCTTACTATCGCGAGCTTGAAAAGACGCAATGGCACTCCTTGGACGAAATCAACGCAATGCAGCTTTGTGCGCTGCACAACATTCTCCTGCATGCACAGCAGCACTCACCCTACTATCGCGATCTCTGGCAGAGGCTGGGGCTTGATGCAGGGCAAGTCCACTCGGTAGCCGATCTACGGCGATGGCCACTGATCACTCGCGAAACCATACGCACCCATCGCGACGCAATGCGTTCGACGGTTGCCGGATTGCGATCGATCTCCAAGACAACGGGCGGCTCTAGTGGAGCACCCCTTACCTTGGACGTGAGTTATGAAAGTAACGATCGCCGCAATGCTGCGCGGCTTCGTGGATATGGTTGGGCGGGGGCAACGCCCGGCACGCGACAGTTTCACCTTTGGGGTGTTCCACTGGGGACTCGGCCCCTTCTCAGCCGCTTGAAAGACCACCTCTACCATCGCTGGCTCAACCGCCACCTCGTGGTCAACACGTTTTCACTTAGCGATGCGCGCGTGCCGGAGATCTTTGCGCACTACAACAATTTCTGCCCCGATATTGTTGTCGCTTACACGAATCCACTCTATGAATTTGCTCGGTCGCTTCGGTCGCGAGGTCTGCGGCCGCGCCAGCCACGGTCAATCGTTGTTGGTGCCGAGAAATTGCACCTATTTCAACGCGAGTTGATCGAAGAGGTCTTTCAGGCACCTGTTTTTGAGACGTATGGTTCGCGCGAGTTCATGCTCATCGGTGCCGAGTGCGACCGTCACAACGGCCTGCACCTGACCAGTGAGCATCTCTTGGTGGAGGTTCTTGACGAACAGGGGAATCCGGCCGCGGAGGGTCAGGAGGGGAATGTCGCTATCACGGATATGTTCAACCAGGCCATGCCTTTCATCCGCTACCTTAATGGCGATCGTGCCCTTGCAGGTTTTGAGCGTTGTGATTGCGGACGTGGATTGCCCCTCTTAAGAAAAGTCGTCGGCCGACAACTCGACATTTTGACCACACCTGAGGGCCACCGAATTCCCGGCGAGTTCTTTATCTATCTGCTGAAGGACTTTGCCGCGATCGATCGTTTTCAAGTAATTCAGCAGCAGACGGACGAAATTCGTCTCAAGATCGTGGCGAGTCTGGGCTGGACGCCCAGTGACGAAAAGACGATTCGTCGGGAAATCATCGCCATTGTCGGCGATTCCGTACGCATCGTCATTGAGCGAGTGGACGAAATAACCCTGACGCGAGCCGGCAAATTGCAGGTCGTCGTCAATCAATGTTCCGCCCGATGAAGACCTGATAAACACCCCACGAGAACGGTAATGCGGCTACTTTTTATTACTAACAACTTTCCGAACCCCATGCAGCCGACGCGGGGTACGTTCAATTTCGAGATGGCCAAGGCGTTCGTCGCGGAGGGTCATACGATCGAGGTTGTTGCGCCGGTCTCTTGGTGGGACGAACAGCAACTGAAACGGCAGGGCCGCTTTGATCCTAGCCGCGAGGCGGTGGTTGCAGGGATACGTACGCATTACCCGCGATACTTCTATCCACCCAAGATCCTACGAAGCTGGTATGGATACTTCATGTGGCATTCGGTGCGTCAGAAGGTGTTGTCGATCCTCGGTCAATCGCCGCCCGATGTGGTACTGGCCTATTGGGCCCATCCTGACGGCTATGCCGCCTTGCAAGCCGCTCGGCAGATTGGTTGCCCCTTGGTGGTGATCGTGGGCGGCAGCGATGTCCTCGTGCTATGCAAGAACGCCGCTCGCCGTCGCTGCGTGGTCGAAGTACTCACCGCGGCGGACATGGTACTGACGGTCGGTCGAGATCTGCAAGCCAAGATTGCCGCGTTGGGCATCCCCCCGGAAAAGATCCGCGTTGGCTACCGTGGCGTCGATACCCTCCACTTTCATCCAGGCGACCGCGCGACCGCGCGACAACGGCTTGGCCTGCCGCAAGATGGCCGGTTGGCGTTGTGGGTTGGCCGCATGGAGCACGTCAAGGGCCTGGATACCCTGCTGGAAGCCTGCGAGATCCTCAAAACCATGGGAGTGGCGTTTTCGCTAGCGTTGGTGGGCAGCGGGCTTTTGGAGCCAGTTCTGCGAAAACAGTGTACCGCACTGGGTGTGCAAGAGCAGGTGCGTTTCGTTGGGTCGGTGCTGCACAAAGATCTGCCCGATTGGTACCGCGCTGCCAATGCGACCGTGCTGCCAAGCCTGTCCGAGGGGGTGCCTAACGTACTTTTGGAGTCGATTGCAACCGGGATTCCCTTTGTGGCGAGCGATGTGGGCGGCATTCCCGAGATCGCAACCGAAGGAGTCGATCGGCTCGTGCCACCGGCCGATCCGCAGGCGTTGGCCGATGCCCTGGAGTCTATTTTCAGACTTCCCCCTTCGCAAGCACCGCGAACCTTCCAGCCCCCCAGTCGGTCAGATTCTGCGCAAGAGTTCATTCGCCTAATCGAGACGCACTGTCAGCGAAAAGCATTGGTCCGTCTCCCTTCATGCAAGGGAGGCGCCCTTGTATCTTAACAACGATCCGTTGCAGCCGTCGTGGCGACAGTTTGCCCGGCGCATGTTACTTTCGGCCTGTCCGCGCAGCCTGCTTATTGCCGACGGACCGGCCGACAAGGGATTGGTCTGGCTAACCTTCGACGACGGACCGCATCCAGAACATACGCCCCGACTTCTGGAGGCTCTTCATACCTGCCAGATCAAGGCTTCGTTCTTCCTGATTGGTGCCCATGCGCAACAATACCCGGACCTCGTCCGCGAGATGGTAAAGCAAGGCCATGCCATCGGCTACCACACCCATGACCACATTCTTCCCTTCGCTATGTCGGCCTCCGATTTTTCAGAGGATTTGCGGCGCGGACGCAAGTTATTGCACACGCTTGCCGGAAGGGAGACCGCGATTTTCCGTCCGCCCCGTGGCAAGCTGACACGCTCCATGCTTTTCCGTCTCTGGCGCGATCGTCAAAAAGTTGTCTTATGGAACACCGATCCCAAAGACTACGCAATGACTTCTTCCGAAGAGTTGCGTTGCTGGTTTGCGGACCATCCCCTGGCGTCGGGCGATATCGTCCTGTTGCATGAAAAGCATTCGTTTACGGCTGCAATATTACCTGAACTTGTTGAAAGAACGCGTTCCGCCAATCTCGACTTTGCATCTCTGGACCATCCAGCCATCGCTTTAACTTGAACCGATGCCTTTCAGAACTCATGTAGGTTGGCTAAGTTTATCATGAGCACTCTTCTCTATTTTGGCAACGACTGGTCCGCCGAGAACCGAACGTCGAGCCACCACATTGCGCGACGGTTGGCCCAAAAGCATGAGGTCTACTACATCGAATGTCCAGGTATGCGCGCACCTCGAGGATCGGGTCGCGACTTGAAACGAATCTTTCAGAAACTAGGGAAGGCGATCCGCGGTCCGCGACAGGCTTTGCCGGGGCTTAAGGTGGCTACTCTCTTTCAAGTCCCCTTCCATCGTTTTAGGCTGGTGCGGTGGTTCAATGCTAAATTGATCCATGCCTCCGTCCGCTTGCTGATGTGGCGAAAGGGAATTTGCAAGCCGATCCTATGGTTCACAATCCCCCATGTCGCATCCCTGGTGGGGCGGTTGGGGGAATCGCTCTCGGTGTACTACTGCACAGACGAACATACTGCTCTGCCAGGCGTGGACATTGATTTCATCCGCGCCACGGACGCTCGCCTAACGCGCGAAGCCGATTGCGTGTTTGTCGCCTCCGATACACTTTTGGCCGCGAAGTCGGCAATCAACGCTAGCGCCTACCACAGTCCCCACGGAGTGGATGTTGAGCATTTTGGCGCGGCACAGCTCGCCGGGGCAATGCCTACCGAACTCGCTGCGATCCGTGGGCCAATCATCGGGTTCTTCGGCCTGATCGAACATTGGATCGACCTCGATCTGGTCGCCTATCTAGCCAGAGAGCGGCCACAGTGGTCGTTTGTGATGATCGGCCGGGTCGCAGTACACGCCGATTGCGTGCCCCATCTATCAAACCTGCATTTCCTTGGCAAGCGTCCGTATGAACAATTGCCTGAATATGGGCGACATTTCGACGCGGCAATCATCCCCTACAAACTCAACACACAGGTATTTCACGCCAATCCGCTTAAACTGCGCGAGTATCTGGCGATGGGCAAACCGATCGTTTCCGTGAGCACTCCGGAGACGAACAAGTATGCCGACGTTGTTGAGATCGCCGCCAATCGCGAGGACTTCCTCGCCAAACTGGACAAGATAATCGCCCAAAGAGACAACCCCGAAGCTATTACGCGCCGGCTTGCTAGCGTTGCCTCGTCCAGTTGGGATGCCCGCGTTCAAGAAGTGCTTGGACGAGTAGACGGCGCGTTAGAAAAGAAACGGCTCTTCCGGCTTTAGGTGCGAAACATGCGAAATTGTAGGTTGGGCTTTAGCCCGACAATCCAACGTTTATCGGAGACGGGCTAAAGCCCATCTTACCGTCGCACCTAAAACCGGAAGAGCCAAAGAAACAGAAGCAAGGTTTAACCCCAAATAGGAATCTGAAGCATGGAAACTGAAGCTATCTTTTGGATTTGCCTAATGCTGGTGGCGTACAGCTACCTGTTCTATCCCGTCTGCATCTGGCTGCCGACGCGGTGGTTTGCCCGTGACCATCGGCCGCCTGAAGTCGCCTTGCCACCGCCCAAGGTTGCACTGCTCATTGCCGCCCACAACGAGGCACAGACCATTGAGGCCAAGATTCGTAACAGTCTGGCTTTGGACTATCCGCCTGAGCGGCTTGAGATCGTGATCGTTTCGGACGGCAGCAGCGATGCAACCGTCAAGATTGCCCAACGCTTTGCCGATCCGCGGGTGCGCGTGCTTGATTATCAGCAGCGGCGAGGAAAGTCGGCCGCCTTGAACGCGGCCGTCGCCCAGACCGATAGCGAGATACTCGTCCTGACCGACGCCAATACCGACTTCAAGACCAATGCGGTCCGCAACCTGGTCCGCTGGTTTGCCGCGGCGGAGGTGAATGTCGTCTGCGGGCGGCTAATCCTGACCGACCCTAAGGGAGCGGAGAATGTCGATAGCCTATACTGGCGCTACGAGACCTTTTTGAAGAAATGCGAGGGGCGACTCGACGCCCTTCTGGGTGCAAATGGCGCGATTTATGCGATCCGTCGCGAGGTCTATGTACCAATTCCCGACAACACGATCATCGACGATTTTGTGATCCCACTATTGAGCAAGTTGCGGCATGGTGGACGGATTGTCTACGATCTCGAGGCGGTAGCGCGTGAGGAGACGCCTCCGACGATCGGTTCGGAATTTTGGCGTCGCGCACGGATCGGCACAGGTGCCTATCAGAGCCTGGCAATCCTCTGGCCGATCCTCAGCCCGCGCTACGGATTTACGGCCTTTGCGTTCTTTTCGCACAAGGTCTTGCGGTGGGTGGCACCTTTTTTGGTACTGGGCATGTTGGCATCGAATGTCTGCCTTATGAACCACATGCTTTATCAGATCCTGTTCGCCGGCCAGATTTCCGGACTGGCGTTAGCAGCAATCGGAGCCTATGTACCCGGCCGAAGCCGCCATGCCAAGGCCCTTCGCGGCCTGACCATGCTTGCCGGAATGAACGTCGCGCTGTTTGTCGGATTTTGGCGATGGCTTTTCGGCCGTCAGACAGGTGTCTGGCAGAGGACGGCCCGATCGGTTGACCTGAAAGTGGCACGCTCGCAGTAACTCGTCCAGGGAGCCACCCCTGGATTGGCTTTTCGCAAGAATTCGATTTCCATGTTTCGTCCACGCGGCCTCTCTCTGAAAACGCTCTGGCACCTGCTGCGTAAGCCGGCCCTTCGGCCGCCAACGGATCGGGCCGTCCATGTCTTTCTGTGCATTGTCGATCATTTTGAGCCTATGGTTGATCGTGTTGGGATCGAGCACCAGCGGCAGCGGATCGACCGCTGGGTTCGTGAATATCCGCAGTCGGTAACGGGCATGGTCGATAGCCGCGGCCGACTGCCGCAGCACACGTTCTTCTATCCGGCCGAAGAATACAACCCAGAGCATCTCGACAAGTTGGCGGCACTGTGCCGTAAGGGATTGGGCGATGTCGAGGTTCACCTGCACCACGATAACGACTCGGCCGAGAACCTTCGCCACACGCTGGAGACATTCCGCGACCGCCTCTTCCACACGCACGGCCTGCTGCGGAAAGACTCTCAAGGGCGGATCAGCTATGGCTTTGTGCATGGCAACTGGGCTTTGTGCAACTCGCAACCCGACGGCCGCTGGTGCGGGGTGAACAACGAACTGAGCGTACTCCGTGAAACCGGCTGTTATGCCGATTTTACGATGCCCTCGGCACCCAGTCCCACGCAGACGCGGATGGTCAACAGTATTTACTACGCAACCGACAATCCCCGGCAGACCAAGTCGCACGACACGGGCACAACGGCCCGCGTGGGCAATACGCCGCCGGAGCGGAGCCTGCTTCTGGTCCAAGGCCCACTCATGCTGGACGGGTCCCGGCGCAAGTATGGCCTCCTGCCCAAGCTCGAAAACGGCGACCTCCAGGGCAAATTTCCACCCACGCTTGATCGGTTGGCTTTGTGGCTTCGCGCGGGAGTTTCCGTAACAGGGTGCCCTGACTGGATCTTCGTGAAGCTGCACACGCACGGCGCGCCGGAGCGCAACGCCAACATGCTCTTGGGCGAGCCTATGCGGCAGTTTCGCCAGTCGCTTAGTACCTATGCGGCCGAGAACCCATGGCTTCAGTACTATTATGTGACAGCGCAGGAGATGGCCCAACTAGTGCATCAGGCTGAACGCGGCAAAATGGTGCCCGAATGGGCGGATCTCGTGCATTGATTGCGATCTTGCTTTGGCATCTTAATGGTGAGAAACCGGATCCAACGCGTTGTAATGCTGGCGGCTAAGGTGGCGAACCTGAAGAAGCGAATTGAAGCCTTGGAAAAACACGCCAAGGAAATGGAGGACCAGCGCCCACCGGATCCTGAAGTTCAGCGGCTGGCCCTTGAAGTCTACTGGCTTTGGATGGATTGCTCATTCGATGGTCCAGTGCCACTAATGGATTGGCGAGCGAACGTGGTGCCTCCTGCCGAGGTCTGCTGGAGCAGATTCTGGTGGATCAAGAGTGCTTCGTCGCCGCGTAACCCGGCAGGCGTGTCGGCGATCACGACCTGCGGTGCGAGGCTCAATTCCCCCAGCACCGTCGCGACATGCATCTGGCGCGCCGTATCGAGCGCGGGACTGCCCAGAGTATGCTCGATCATCACCGGACAAACATTCCCGGCTTGTATCCACTTCGCAATTTCGCTCAGCCGGCGCAACCCATACGGGCTGAGCTTTGCCGGATTACCGACGGCCGGATCGTTGAAATCGTAGTGGTACAGAACCATCTGCGCGGCAATGCCGTTGTTGACCTGATAACAGATATGGGCGCGGACACTTGCGCCCAGCGGCCTGATAGCGGCGGCCTGCGCGAGCGAATGCTCCAGGCAGGGCTTTACGGGCCCAGGACGTACGTGGCATTCCACCTCCTGCGGCTCGTGGGGATGGTCGCCCCCGTCGTCGTGGGCTATTGGATCGGCCGTGTCGGATGGGTGGCGATACCGCGAGGGCTTCTTTTCGGCATTATTGTCGGATTGGCGGGCACGTTGGCACCGGGGTTCTGGTTGGACCATCTGAAGCGCGTGCGACAAACTAAGATCCGCCGCGCCTTGCCCGATGCCCTTGACGTGATATCCGTCTGCCTGCAAGGGGGCCTGAGCCTGAGTGTCGCCTTGACGCACGTCGCCCGCGAGCTGAACCTGGCCCACCCTGCCCTGGCGGTCGAGTTGAACATCATGGAGCGGCAAATCCAAATGGGCAGTTCGGCGGCCGAGGCCATTCGCGAGATGGCCAATCGCTTCGACCTCGACGAACTTCGCAGCATGGCTACGGTCATCGCGCAGGCCGAGCGGATCGGTGCCAGCGTCGCCACAGCTCTGGAACTGTTTGCCGACAGCATGCGGGTGAAGCGGCATCAACGCGCCGAAGAGATTGCCCACAAGGCCTCGGTCAAGATGTTGATTCCCATGCTGTTTTGTATTTTTCCCGCGATTTTCGTCGTGATTCTCGGCCCGGCCATGATCCGTATTTTTACTCAAATGATTCCTGGCATGACACTTGGCCAATAACCGCGGCCAGCCCGTTACGAAACCCACGAATCACACGGCCATGAGAAATTGTTTCACCAACCCAAGACCACGTCGCGGAAAAATAGCGGCAGCGGTTTTGCCTGAAAACCCAACCCGAATCGTAGGTGTCCCATGATCGCGTCGTCTGGTCCCCGCAAGTGCCTGCCCCGCCGAGGAGCGGCTGCTGTTGAATTTGCACTCGTGGCGCCGCTCTTTCTTCTTCTCATCTTTGGCATCATCGAGTGCGGGCGCATGCTGATGGTGCAAGAGATCCTTGTCAATGTAACCCGCGAGGGAGCGCGCGCAGCAATCATACCCGGCGAAACCGATGCGCAAGTTGCGACAACGGTCTCCAACTATTTGACGGCGGTTCAGATCTCGGGGGGCACCACCACTCTCTCGCCCACTCTCGCCTCGGGCCCTGCATCCGGCACGGCACTTAAGGTGACCGTTAGCGTGCCGTGTGCAACAGTCAATTGGGTAACAAACTCGACGTGGTTCCAGGGGCAAATACTATCGAGCACCGTCATCATGATAAAAGAATGATCCCAGAATACCTATCCCGAAGCCGCACGGTGCCGCGGTACACTCCGGGCTTGTGTCAGGGGTATCGGATAGTTCTTCGACACCGAAGGTTAACTTCTATGGGCGCGCGGATTTGTACTTCTAATTCCCGGCGAGGGGCGATCTTGGTCCTTGCGGTTTTCATGCTCGTTATCCTGGTGGGCATAGCTGCATTCGTAATAGATCTCGGCTACCTTTGCGTGGTCCGAACCCAAGCCCAAGCCATTGCCGACGCGGCAGCTCTGGCAGGTGCTCGAGGGCTGACAATCAGTGCGGCGCAGGTGCTGATCAATGCGCAGAACTGTGCGAACTTGAACCTGGCCAACAACCAAAGAGTGACCTTACTGAGCGCCGATGTCGTGCTAGGGACATGGAACACGACCACGCGGAGTTTTTCCGCGTCCGGGGGGGCTGCCGCAAACACCACGAATGCCGTCCAAGTCACCGTGAACTTGACCGCGGCGCGGAACAATCCGGTCAACCTGTTCTTTGCCAGCGTGTTTGGTATGAACTCGGCGAACATTACCGCTTCCGCGATCGCCGGCGTAAAGCGATGGGATCTGGTCGTTGACCAGGACGTCAGCCCTTCCATGGCCGCGAACATATCCGACGCGGTCACCGCTCACAAGGTCCTTCTGGCGGACTTCAACCAGTACTCGCCCACGTCGGACTTCGGTGTCGTTGAGCACTCGGGGTGGCCGAGTACCTGGGCTTCCTTGCAGCCCGTTGGCCCAAACTTTAGTACCCTGAATACCACAGTCGGCAATATCCAGGACTGCAGCAATAGCACCACCAGTGCCTACAACGTGTATGGGGGCACGGTCTCGAGCATCGCGCCTACCACGCAAACGATGAGGTGCTCCAGTACGGATCTATCGACCGGGATACAACAGGCCCTCAACATGCTCACGGACCCCGCTTACACATCCACCATCCCCTTGGAGACGAGCAGGGCCATCCTTATTTCATCCGACGGCCAGTCGGTTGCCGATCCCCATGGCAAACACCCGTCCCCCACGTACAATGACGCCCAATTGGACAGATTGGCGCAAGCGGCCGCGACCGCGGCCTGGGCACAGGGCATTTCCGTCTTCGTGGTGTTCTACTACCATGGCAGCGCTACGCAAGCAGATATCAACTTGCTACAATCTTTGATCCGAGGGCAAGGAACCTTTACTTTGGTGTCGGATCCCACCAAGTTGCCGGCATCGTTCAATCAACTATTCATGAATAACCTGAAATACGAGTTGTACCAGTGAGCGATAGAAGCTATCAACGGAGATCCATGCGAAACTCGATGCTGGCGACAGTTGTTCTTGCCCTGTTCGGCACCATGGCGTGTGGAGTCGTTCTTCTGTCTGCGATTCCAGGCAGAAATGCAGAGATTCCGCGGCCGGAACAGTACGATTTCCCCCGCCCTGCCGAAAAAGATGCCGTTTCCCCCCGAGAAACAATCGTCAGGAGCGGTTTCTCCCCGAGTAGTGAAGCGACGGCAAGATGCACGACGGCTTCCACTCCGGAGTGGGCCGAGAGGATGTTCACGTCTGGCCGCACCAAGGACTTCGGCACAGTACCTTTTGGGACACAACTCTCTCACCGCTTTGAGATCACGAACATTTACGCGACCCCCGTGGAAATCACCGGCCTTCGCCTCGGCTGCTGCTGCGTGACGGCCACCCCCGGCAAACGTCTGCTCCAGCCGGGCGAGAGCACGACTATCGATGTCGCCCTGGACACCCGCGAGTTCACTGGTCCCAACACGCAGACGGTTCGCGTTGTGGTTGCCGGTCCAAGTCCCAGGACCGCTTGCGTACTCAAAGTGTCTGCCGTCAGTCAGGCCGATGTCGTCTTCAAGCCGGATCGGATCAGCTTCGACACGGCCACACGCGGTCGCGTGTCTGTGCAAAGCATCGATGTCGAATACAACGGCTCTTTCGCTTGGAAGGTCGAGAATGTAATCATCGCCAAGAAGTTGCCGTTCGAGGCGACGTTGCGCGAGCTGGTTCGCCAGCCCGGGAAGGTCCGCTATCGGCTCGATGTCGCGCTCAAGGATGATGCCCGGCCTGGTAAAATAAGGGACTATATGTATCTTAGAACGAATCAGATAGACGTTCCGCCGGTGCCGGTACTGGTGACTGCGACCGTGCAGGTGCCGCCGGGCAATGGAAGTTTCTGAGGCAGCAGAGCGGAAAGACCAGCATGGACAGCACCCCGCAGGTATAGGTAATTGTTAGTACAACCATGAGCAAACAAGACGAATTCATGCGGTGCGCGTGGGATCATTGGCCGAAGCTGTGTGCGGGATTTACGCTTCATCGCTAAATATTCAAGAAAAAACTGTCATAATAATATATTGAAGGGGATGGCTATCTCTTCGCGACCTGTTTTTCTCGCCTGTTCACCATATATATCGAGTCAAATTTCCGCCATACATGGCACGATCCGCAAAATCCCTTGGGTCGAGAGTCCAAACGCGCGTGAGGGGAAGGAAACTCTCGATTCCGAAGATACAACGGGGCAAATCTTTGGAAAGTGATGTCGCGGCGATGCATGCCGTCGGCCTCAGGCCGGAGTCTTGAGGCCCGTGTTCGACGATTGCTCCGAAAGACCCCGCGGGATGCCGAGATGCCGATCTTTCCGACAAATAATCGTCGTACGGATTTCCTACGCTTGGTCCAAACTACTGCCGGAGTCAACCAGCGGCGTCATTCACCACCCGACCCTAGCCACGGTCGTGCCGGCCATATTGGTGCCGTTTCAGTAGGAATGGTGAAAGTTAGTTCCGTTGTTAGGGTCGCTGCCCGGCCTGAATTCTCTGTGGAGAGTGAACTTTTTCTGATAGAATTGTGGATGGTGAGGGTAGGTCGTTCTTTCTGAAATAATGCGCGGTGAGAATTTTTTAGAGAATAGGTATTATGGCTACCGCAGAGGACAGTGCTCAACCGAGTCATTCCACGCAAGGCTTTCCGGGTGTCGTGGCGAGATCTTCTTTTCAGCTTCGGTCATTGCCGATTCGCTACCGATGGGAAGTGTCTCGGCGACATCCGTATTACCAACACTGGTGGCGCGTCGCTCAGGCCTACTACCGAAACGAGCCGGTTCGTCATCCTGCGGAACCTTTGCTTCGGCAATCCGCAGTCGTGTTGCTTGGTATGATTGGAGTATCTGGCGAACCACCAGACCCGGGCACTGAGTTCAGCGACCTGGAGGCTGCCCAATTGAACGCAGCTTGGCTTTCCGGAGCAATTCATCCCGTCTCGTTACGCGGTATTGCAGGTTTGCTCATCGCGATGTTACCTAAAGAGACCTTGGGGCATGTCGGTCAGCGTCTCGTTGAGGCAGGTTGTGACGACTTGGCAAATGCGCTCCCACGGCGGGTTCAGGCGATGCTCGAACTCAACGCGTTGGATTTGCCGGGACTGAATTCCTACGCGGATGAGCCCATCGTTTCCGTTAACCCGGCGGCTTCGGGTCGGCAGATTACGAAGGCCATTTCCGATTTGCTCAAACAGTGGAAGAACGAGCGGAAATTGGAGGAAAAACGCGACCGCTCCGACAAGTATGCCGATTACCTCCGGGTCTGGGACCTGCGGGAAGGCTGGACCGGCGAAAAGTATGATCTCTCCCGAGAAAAGAAGCTCAAAGAGGTGGCTATCGAACTCGGGATTGAGCTTTCCACGGTCAACAACCATTACCGCAGTGCCTTTGAGATGATCGTTGGGCAACCCTATTTACCTGATTTATGGTGCCGGGTCTTCGCGGTGGTCAAGCTGATGGATTTGACAGGAGAGAACGTGGTGGGCCGCGTGACCCATCACCGTCCGCTCATTTCGCCGACCTGGCGTCCAATACCGGAAAGCGTGCTGGGATGCGTATCCCAAAAAGGAGATGCCAGAACCCCAACAGCCGCGATAGTCGTCCCCCAAGAGATAGATATTTGCGCGATGGTCGAGCAAATCCGGGGCCTGCTGGGCCAGGAACCGGACGACCAACGCCTAGCGGACCGACTGAATCTTGACCATAAAGTGATCCCAGCTATCGCTTATTTGCGGGAACGTAACGGCGAACTTACCTGAGTAGAAAAAATATCGCGGACATAATTTGGCAACGGGGAGAGGGTGAGATCCCACTTTGGGGACTCGCCGAGGGCCGGTGGCAGGAGCCGGCCAACTTAGCCCCATCGATTTGCCATGTCGTCCGTCAACCGTCCGCGCTCTGGAGCCGACCTCCGCCTAATGAAACGCGCGGATCTGCTCGGACAGCACAGCCATGAAACCGCCGATCGCAAGAGCGTCCATGTGTGGATTCGCGGAGGCAAGTATCTCGCCCGCGGCCGATACCTCGGAAAGGCTTTTGGGCAGGACTTGGGGGCTGATCCAAGAGAGGCGGTCTCCGCGTTGCGACGCCTGCTCGTACAACTCGAAGACGGAACTTTTCTCTCGCCGAGCGAGTCGAAAAAACGCCAACTAAAAGCCCGTCAGGCCCCGCGGAATACGATGCGGCAACTTTGCGACGCCTTTCTGGTCGAAAAGCGGATGGTCCGCGGCAAGCAGACGGCCGACGACTACCGCAATCGGCTGACCCCGCTGATCGAATTCTCCGAGCAATCTCAAATCCTACGCCAATGCCCGCTCGCCGCGGATATCAACCGAGATTTCGTTGTGAAGTTCTGTAAATGGCTGCACGAGCGAAGAGTCACCCGTAACGGCCGTGCCGCCGCGACCGAAAAACTCCTCTCGCCCAGTCAGATCTTCAATGTGCTGGACTGCGCGCGAACGATGATCTCCTGGGCCTGCCGGCCGATGGTTCAGCAACTTCCCATCACCCTGGGCAACCCTTTTGGCGAGGATCTGGTCGGCCACCGTCCGACGAAAGATCCGCTGCGGCCGGTCGTTTTTCCGCCCGATCTTCGCAAGCAACTCGTCGGCCAGATGGATGCCTGGCAGTTGTGCCAGTTGGGCATTGCCATGGTTTTACCGTTGCGGCCCGAGGACTATACCGGGCTGTTGATTTCTGAGGTTGATTTTACCGGGCGGGTTTTGCATTTCGGTACCCGATTCGGCGGCTGGGATTTTAACAAAGGGCAACAGTCGTTTCGTGTCCCGTATCCACCCGAGTTGGACTCGCTCCTGCATCGTTGTGTGGCGGACCGCAGCGAAGGACCGCTACTTCGGCAGCGGACGATTGCCGACGGCCGCCACCTGCCGAAGGTGCTGGTACAATCAACGGAAGAACTCGAAGAGCTATTCCGCCGCGAGATGGCGTCGGCCAAACCCGGAACGATTCAGGCCAAGCAAGATGGCAAGCAACTTTTCCGGCGACTGTTGCGGTCCATGGGCGGTGTGTCGCTCGACTCGCTGGCCAAGGAGTTCGATCAGATGTCGGCGGGGGCCTGGTTTTATGACCTGCGGTGATCGGTGGCCAATGATATCAAAGATGCTCGCGTGGATCTGTCGCTAGCATTGCTAGCCATACAACATCATGCATGAAAATTGAGGTTCGACAAGGCCACAAGGCCACACAAGGCCACAAAGACTTGCCAAAACGGTATCGAGCCAGTAGGCTTAGATGGAACTGATGTCAAAAAGCTCGTGCATAAGTGGCGCACGGATGGTGTACAATAAGAATGGACAGGCCGTGGCGACAGGGTGTCAGGGTGTCAGGGTGTCAGGGTGGTTCACATGGTAGTTGTGTAAGTGGTTTCAAGTCATTGGTTTACGCACTGAGGTGAGGCTGACCGGCGGCGTGCTGGATAGAAATAAGAAGCGGATTTCGGGGAGTCCCTTCGTTGCGATTCCCCGTTTTCCATTTTCGTTAAACGCCGTACTGGATCAACGGCTGTAACGAGAGCCCCTGCTCGGTCGCTGGATCCCTCAAGACACCCACATGGTTGCTAAATTCTCGTCGTTTTCGCGGCAATATAATAGGGGACGTCTTAGCTCTTCGATACCGTTCGAGTCTTTCCAACTCTAAGCAGTTAACAATGACAAAAAGCTCTGACAACCCGGAATACGAAGTACCGCAGCACGGCATTATCTCTCGACCGAAGGCGGTTCTTGATGGGCTACCCGTCGAGTATTGTTGGGAATTCACTCGACGACATCCTTACTATCTGCTTTTCTGGGAGTCCGCACACAAATACTACCAGAATCCCAATCGTACTGACTTGGAATGTTTACTGGGACAGACCGCCGTGACGATGTTGCAAGCTGTAGGCGTGACGAGCGATCCGATTGATCCTGGTGCTGGCCCAGAGGAACTTGAACTATCAGCAATTCCCAAGGCATGGCGGAAAGGAGCCCTTTGGCCCATGACCTTTCGCGGCCTTACCGGCGCGATGCTCATGGAACTGCCGCCCGAATCTCGCGCGGCCATCGGTCAACTTTTGGTTCAGTCGGCGCACGAAGGAACGGACATACAGCAGCATTTATATCGCCTGTTCAATGAGTTCTCGCAGCTTCGTGATCCATCGCTCGAAAAGATGCCGATCGCGCCGATCATCGGAGTGAACGTCAATGCGCCAATGAAGACCATCCTTGAAGCCCTGGAACAACAGGTTCAAGTCTGGAAAGACCAAGGCGGGATCACCGAACACCGTCGCCGGGATGACAAACTGCCCGAGTACTTGAGAGTTTGGGATCTTCGCGAAGGTTGGGAGGATGATCACTACGACATTCGCAAGGAAAAGACCTTTGAAGAGATTGCCCGTGAGTTACGAGAGTCGTTTCCGACGATTTCGAATCGATACAAGTCTGCGTTTCGATACCTCATTGGCCACGAGTATAGGCCAGCACTCTGGGCGCGGGTAATGGGCTCTTTCAAAATGTCCCGACTCGTCAATCCGGATCGCGTTTCGCGCCGGACGTGGCGCAGACCCTGGAAGTCCCCGGGGCTGCGAGTTGTCCCGGAGACAACCCTTGGCTCAGGTCACAAACCCACTGAGAGTCATGGCGGTACATTTCTTGAAAAGATGGCCGTAGTACAGGACATGACCGAGTCGGCCGATCTGGTGATGGATGTCCAGACGCTGGTGGCGAAAGGCTACGACGACGACCGTATTGCCAAGGAACTAGAGGTCGATTCGGCGGAAATCGCGGATCTGCTTACCTTGCTTCGGCAACGTCATCGAGACGGTATCTAACGTCGCCATCCGAATCTCTATTGATGGCAGGGGCGGCGAGCCTATCCAATCTTTGCTGGGGGCATATTCTTCGTGTTCTCTGGCCGTAGTTTCTAGTAGAACGCGGGCCATGACTGACGCGTCCACAGCCCTGCGTGCCGCCTCTGAAAATCTAATGTCCTCATTATTTGATAGCCGCGAGAAGGCAGGAGGGCTTGCCGCCATTGGTGAGCCCCGGAAGTTTAACCTGCTTTGCTTCGAGACATTGCCATGGCTGGCTCAAACCGTGAGGAAAATTCGCAACTACTAACGCTCAAAGAGTTTAGCGACATCAGCAAACTCTCACCGGCCACCATTCATCGTCTGAAACAACAAGGAAAGATCCCCTATTTCCAGCCATCAGGCCCGCGGGGCAAACTCCTCTTCCCCGCAGACGCCGTGGAGCAGGCTGCCAACGCTGTCTCCAACAATTCGTTCCCAGCATCTTCTGGCACGGAAAAAAAGGCCCACCTTTCCGGGCCGTGTCCTATTTGGATGAAATTCTAATCACTCTAACCCTGAACCACAACAATGCCCCGAAAACCCATTCACTCTTCAATTACCTGCGAGTATTTCAACTGGAACATGTTCCAGCGTGACGGTGTTTACTACGCTGACGGCCGCAGTGGCAAGTACAAGCTCGGCAAGCACTCCTTGGGAACGCGCGATCGCGACGAGGCCATCGAACGCCTCAAGGCGATTGATCTCCACAAGGCCCTTGAGTTGGGCTTGGCCAAGCCCGAGGCGGCCAAGCCGTCAGAGTCGATCTGTATTACGGCCGGATGGCAGTCTTTCATGGGCTACTGTGACCGCGGCCCAGTGATGGGCGGTGTCTCGGCCGGAACCTACAAGCGGTATCGTGCCGTGCGGGACAAGCATATCAAGTTCTGCGCTCGCCAGGGAATCGCCGATTGGAATTGTTTTGACAATTCCGCCATCGAAAAGTATGGAAATTGGCTGACCAAGAGGTACGCTGATCGGACCGTCTACCTCGAACTGACCCTCTTGAAGTCGGTGAATCAATGGCTGATCGAAAACAAGAAACTACCAGCAGACGCCCGGATCAAATGCAGGCTTTCCAAGCCGCAGGGCTCCGACACCTACTGCTACAATCGCGACGAGGTCGCCGCAATGCTCAAGCATTGCGAGTCCAATCTATCGTTGGGCTGGCTGCTGAACGTCATCATTGCTCTAGCCCACTTGGGCGTACGCATCGGTGAACTAGCCGGTCTGCGGTGGTCCGACGTGGACCTCACCAACAACGTGATCACTATCGCCGACGAACGGGCCAGCCGTCGCAAACGGTTGGCGGGCACGATGCGGACCACGAAGGGCAAGCGGTCCCGCCAGATTCCCATCCACCCGCGGCTCCGCGAGGTGCTTTCGAAGATGAAGCGGGAGCCTGACGGACGTGTCTTTCATGCCGAACGCGGCGGCCAGATCCGGCCGCGGAACGTACTCAGCGCGTTCATCCGCGACGTGATTGACAAGTTGAAGGACAAGTTCCCCGTACCGGCCGGCGAGAATGGATTTGAGTACGGCCGGCTGCATTCCTTCCGGCATTTTTTCGTAAGCCAGTGTTTCCTGGGTGGTGCCTCCGAGGGCGAGATCCGCCAGTGGGTTGGCCACGCCGACAGCAAGATGGTCGAACACTACCGGCACCTCGGCCGGAAGGAAGCCCTGGCGAAGATGGAGCAAATCACTTTTGTGACCCCCACCGCGAACGAGCAGGCGCGGATTGGGGAGGAATACGGTCCTGCTCAAGACTCTTGACCCGGCGTCTGCAACGGCGCGGGGCAACGCGGTGAGAATCATGATCAGAACGGTTGGGATCAATTCGATGATCGGCGCGGCCATCGCCACCTTACGGTTGGCGATGGCTAATGCGGCGAAAATCGATCGGGTTTGTCCCAGTGTTTGTCCCAGTGACTGGGACAAACGCAAAACGCCCTTCGTAAGTGCTTATGCTAAAGCAACTTACGAAAGGCGTTTTCAAATAAAGCGGAGAGGGGGGGATTCGAACCCCCGGACCCCTTTTGAGAGTCACGGATTTAGCAAACCCGCGCATTCGACCACTCTGCCACCTCTCCAAGTCTTTACACTGCAAGGACTATTGACTTTTCACGACACCCGTATATTATTAACGCGCTAACTGTTTGCGCTAACGACACCCGCCAATGCTGTGATTCGTGAAAGGTCCCGAACCCATGCCAAAGAACGATATAGGAAAGCATAACACAAAGACGGGCAACAGCAAGCCCCCCAAGCCGGAAAAGCCTACACCCAGCTTCCCGCTATTCCCCCACCAAAATGGCCAGTGGGCAAAAAAGATTCAAGGCCGCCTGAGGTATTTCGGACACTGGAATGGACCAGACGCAGCCCTCCAGAAGTACGAGGAAGATTACGTTATTCCGGCCGCCGAAACTGCCGCTAACGGTCACTCGGCACCTCCGGTGGCACGAAAGACCCGCCGCGGCGCCAACCGGCGGGGCCCCAAGCCGAAAAAACCCTATCCCACCTTCCCGCTGACGCCGCTAACCAACGGCCAATGGGGCAAACGTATCCGAGGCGAGATCAAGTGTTTTGGTCCTTGGCGAGACCCAGATCGAGCTCTAAAGCGATTCCAGGCCGAGAAGGGCGATCTGTACGCTGGACGCATACCCACGCGTACCGATGGCGTGACGGTTAAATTCCTCCTGAACGAGTTTCTCAAGGCCAAGAGAGACCTCGTTGCCAGCGACGAACCTACTTGTCATACCACCGCCAGAGCCGGATAACGCTTTCGGTAGTAGCGTCCTTTGCGGCTTCGAAGAAGATAATCCAGCCAGTAATTCGGCAGGTCGCCCTTCAACAGAAACGCTGTCCTGACCGACTCGTCACCCCGTTCATCCAGCACTCGCCTGACAAACCTTGGGCTGATCGTGACCGACTCAAAAAATCCACGTATAGTCATCTCCTGGTCTGTGGACAAGCCTTCGCCCTTCTTCTTCAGCCCGGTGATCAGGGAAGTGAAGTGCGTCATAATCTCCTTGCCCTCGTCGGGGTTGAGGAACACGCCAAGACCGCCTTTCGCCTCCAGCAGGTCTTGTGGTAGCTTCATTTCCGCGCGACCCTTCTTCAATCCGTGCCTCTCAATGACCTCTTTCACTTCCTGCTCAGGTCTCGCTTCCCATTGCTCGCGGATTTCCTTCTGCCAATCCGCCGCCATCGCCAAACCGTCCGGATATATGACCAAATCCTTACCACCGTGGAAGGCCAGCATATTCCGTTGTATTTCGGACATCCGCTGCCTCACCTGTGCCTCGTACTCCTTGGAGTACCGGCAGACGATACGGGAACTGTGGCGTTTCATGCTCTTTTTCAGGTCATCGACATCGACCTTGGAAGCATCGCCCAAAAGCTTCTGTTCACCCGACCAGTACCACTCCCCACGCCAGGGCACCAGGCTTCCGAAAATGAACTGCTCCGGCTTGAACGGATGCTTCTCCATGTTGATTCTGATTCGATAAGGTTGGTCGTTGATGACGTTCACCGCTTGCAGTATTTCGCTACTGACCGACAGGATCTTGTAGAACGAGGAGTGCAGTTCGTACCAGCTCCGTAAGTCCTTGCGGTCGTCGGCAGAAATGTCGAGGGCTCCCGCCAGGATGTCGATAGCCCCCAATCCAGACCAGCGAGTACACTCCTGGCAGATGAAGGCGTCGGTATGCTCAATCTCCGATCTTCCGGACGGCTGCTCCTTCATGTAGAGGGCAAATTGCGTCCGGAACAGGAATGAATGGGTGCCAAGCCAGATTAGTTTCCGCTTTGCGTTCCAGCCGTGGGTATTGGGAGTGCCGAGAAACGCTTTCACCCCGGATTCCTTGGGGATTGCGGCAAAAGCTTTGGACAGGAAGGAGCTGACGGCATCGGCGACACACCGGAGATCCTGATGCGTCGGCGAGAAGGTCAGCCCGTCGATAAACGACGGATACAACACCCAAAGGAAGTGAAGGAAACGGTCGGGATGGAGTCCCATTCCAAGGTCGCTGCCGTTGTTACCCGAGGTCAGAGGAAGGGCAACGCCGAAAAACTCGGCGTTGTAGTGTTCGTAGGCCGCCCATATCCCGGTGCCATTGTGGAGATCTTCCGCGAAATCGACCAGGATGCCCGCGAGCTCACCAAGCACCTTGGGAGCCAAACGGAGGGTATCGTAGGCGAAGCCGCGCTGTGTCTTTGAGAGCGTTTTCTGGAGCTGCCGTACGATCCGGGGAAGATGCGAGTCGCCTTGCCCCTGGTATTCCCTGGGACGATGCGCCGAGTAAGTCATGGGGTTTCCTTTTCGTGGACTTTTCTGAACATTGTAACGATGATCGCGTCGAAGCGAAATGCGGCACCCCGTTGTATCAACTGGTCGATCTCTCTGCTGAACCGCTATTTGCCACTTTACAGGCAGGGTACTTGACAAGACACCGTCTGGCAACGAAACTCGGTTTCGTCATGGAGTCCTGGTAGCGGCGACAAAAG
>JBAWVO010000033.1:0-34303 GCA_037147235.1 Planctomycetota bacterium
AGAATCGCCATGGGCCGTCATCGTCTACAGCAGGCCACTATCGTGCCAATCGTCCTCTTCCCCGGGACCACCGTCGTTCAGTACCTCGCGGGCAACATCAAGCGGATCGTGACGGCCGGGGACGACATGGCAGTCATGGTGAACGGGGTTGTTGCCCAGGTGCGCGGGGGCGGCTTGGTCTGGACGGGGATGGGCTGGCTGTGGTTCCCTCGGGGCGAGCGGGGCCGGAAGAAGTAAGGGAGGCCGCTCGGGAATTGGCGGGCAGTGTCCGCCCGGCGCAGTCAGCGGCTAAAGCACATCCGTGGGCCACGTCCTGGCGATGGCCCTCGACGACCCGATGATGGCGACCACAGCCCCATCATCTTGTCCGCCGTCTCGGTGCTCTCGATGGGGCGGGGGATCACAGAAGGAACTCCTGTGTTGGGCTTTCCACACCGCCGGTCTCTTCAGGCCATGTTGGCTCCGGCAATTCGGGAATCCGCGTCTTCAAGACAATGCGAACTTTCTCGCCGCCGGTCCGATGCTCGACCTTCGACAGTTCCGAGTAGACTCGCGTCCATTCTTCACTGGCTTCCTCGATTCTCTCCGTGGTCGCATCCAGAATGTTCCCGACCATGGTTAGCCAGCCCATGTAGCGCACAAGGATCGAATTGTGGGTCAAGGCATTGACGAGTCGCTTGAGTTGATTGGAAGTGAGTTGTGGATACGTTTTCCCCAGAACAGAGGAGCGAATCTCCTTGATTTCCTTGTACGATTCAGTCTTCTCGATCCGCGCAACTACAACCTCCACATATTCGGGCCGGGGGTCAGCCTCGATAAGGGCGTCGATCATGTCCAAACTCAGCGTCGGCAGCCTCGGCAGGACGTCTTGATAGAGACCCGGAACGTGTATCGCGTCTGCCAAAACGTGAAGGAGCGTGCCGTCTGATACCTCTCGGACGACCTGTCGGGCTTTGTTCTGCATTGCCTCACCTGCGGCGAACCATGAGCATGAGACCCGCCGGAGATAGACAATGCCGCGATGCCAGTGGTTGTCCGTGACACTGACGAGAAGGCCGGGCAAATCGCGTTGCAGGATTGACTCAGCCACGGCCTGGTGCATCTGTATGGTCGCACCGAGCGCGGCGAATTGCCGCTCACCCTCCAGGTCGGGGCGTTCTTCGTGAAGAAGGCTCTTGGTCAAGCCAATGACGACGTTACGCACGAGCGATTCCCGTGCTCGTTTGAGAGGACCGGATTCCAGGTACTGCCGTGCTTCGTCAACCGTGCGCGGAAAGTAGTTCGATTTGATCTCGGCCCAAATTCGGTCAAGGGCGTTCTTGCCTTGGACGGGCTCGCGTTGGAGAAGTATCTCTACCGCGTGGCGGATGTGCAGCCGGGCAAGCTCTGGCGGCGGATCATACGACGTGTCAGAGGCTTGCATGGTTGGATGTGCGCAGCGGTGCCGATCCTTATACAGCCGCTCAAGGTCCGTCTTCTCCTGGGGCGTAAGCAGCTCGAAGTCCCCTGCGGCCATATCCAAGATACTCCGCTCGAACTCCTGTGCCTCGCGCACGGCCGCTTCGCCGAGGCTCCGAATCCGCTCGAACTCCTCCAACTTGACCTTCGCCGCCCCGTTGCCGGTAAGCTCAAGCTCCCGGAGCTTGTGCAAGATGTCCAGCACCACGGCAATCCAGGTGGCAACGATGCTGGCTCGGAACGCCCCCGCTTTATAGCAGGCAACGGCTTCAGCAATGTAGCTACGAGCGTGCTCGTCGCGGCACCGCAGAACAAGCTCATCGAGGTCAATTAAGCCATGCACTACCATAGTTCTCTCTTCATCTGCACTTCGTTAGCCATCGCCTCGATTACCCTCCTCGCTCTGCGTGCTTCATCAGGTCCCCAATGTTCCGCGCCTTGATAAACTTCGCTGGCTTCTCGCCCACAGCCAGTGTCTCGAAGTGGGCCTCGCCACATTTGATCTTGGCGGATTCCTTGTCCCGCAGGTCATCGGTGAATAGGCTGGCCTTCGTTTCGACCACGAAGTAGAGCCGTTCGGCACCGTCTATCTCTATCAGCACGGCCCAGTCCGGGTTGTAGGTGCCCAGCGGCGTCGGCACCTTGAACCAGCCGGGGAGCTTGGCATAGACCTTCACAGCCTCGTTCTTCTCCAACTGCTCAGCGAAGGTTTTCTCGACGCCGGACGAATCATAGACGACATACTCATAGACCGACTTGGTCACTGCCAGAGTGTTCTTCAGGTAGCCGGTCAATTCCTCCTGCTCGAAAAGTTCCTGGGCGTAGTAGAACTCGTCGCCAAGCCGCTGATACTTGATACCGTCCACCAGAGCCAGGCGTTTCGTGCGGTTGATCGACTCGGCGGCCAGCTCTATGAACTCCTGCGGGTTCCGCTTGAAGTCGCCTAGGCGGTCGCTGACGGTCAGGATGCGGACCAGACTGCGGCGGGTGAGCTGGGTCTTATCCTGAAGGTCGGTCAGCAGGTCGGGCAGTTCGATGTCGCCTTCGTCGAGGATGACGGGAGCGGAGGTTATCGTTTCTTTCGCTTCCACGCCCGCGCGGCCAATGGCAAGATCGGCCTTGCGCCAGTGCAGCCGCGTTTTGGTGATCGGCGGCCCGTCGTTGATGACCTTGATGCAGTTGAGAATCAGGGCCTCGTTGTCGAACAGTACCCGGTAAGTGGTCCGGTGCTTGATGCGGTCCCAAAGGGCCTTGAACTCCTCGCTTTGCAGCACGGCCTGCCGGGTCTTGATGGTCTTGCGCTCGTCCGCGTTCTTGATCTCCAGCTTCCCGGCCAGCTTGCGGAGGATTTCCTTCACCTGGGGGGCCTGAGCATTGAACTCCTCCGGGAGTTGCAATGTCTTGTCTTTGAGTGCCTTCCGCAGATGGTCCTGAACCTTGCCCTTGGCATCCACGTAGCCCGCTTCCTTGAGGTGCGTCCAGATGGCCTCCGATTGCTCGACACCCAACGCGGTGGTGTGGCCCGCGGCATCGACGACCGCGATAGCGGCGAACTGGTGCTTTTCGACAATCCCGAAGCGGATGCCCGTGTCGGTCTCGATCTCCTTCTGGAGATTCTCGGCAAACTGCTCATAGCCCTCGGTGGCAATGACCGTCAGGGTGTTGACATCGAAGCCCCGCAGGCGTTCCCCTTGCTGGTTTACGCAGAGCCGCAGGCCGCGCCCGATGGTCTGGCGACGTTCTCGCTCGGTGCCCATCTCGCGGAGGGCACAAATCTGGAAGACGTTCGGATTGTCCCAACCCTCGCGCAAGGCCGAATGGGAGAAGATGAACTTCAGCTTGGTCTCGAAGCTCAGCAGCTTCTCCTTGTCCCTCATAATCAGGCTATAGGCCCGCTCGGCATTGTCGCGGTTTGCCTCGTTGTTCTCGGCCGTGTCGGTCCAGCCACCTTTCTTGTCGATGGAGAAGTAGCCGTTATGGACGCTAGCGGCGGCCGTGGTAACGTCCAATTCATCGAACAGGCTTCGGTAATCCGGGTGTCTGGCCAAGCGACCATATTCTTCCTCGAAAATGACGGCGTAGTCGCCCTTCACCTGATTGCCGTCGTCATCGTACTTGCGATAGCGATCAACGGCGTCGATGAAGAACAGGGTCAAAACCTTGATTCCAAGCGGTGCCAGTCGCAATTCCTTATCGAAGTGCTCCTTGATCGTGCGGCGAATCATCTCCCGCTGCATCGCCAGCGGCTCCACGTCGCCATAGGCTTGGCCGATCTTCAGATAGTGCTCGCCACCGGGAATACGCAGTTCCAGAAACTCCTTCCCCTTCTGGGTACGGATCTCGCCCACCCGACAGTCATGGTAGACGGCGCGCTCGGTGGTCTGCTCCAGGTGCTCCCCGTCCTGAACGGTCGCCTCCTGGCGGTGGACGCCGCCCGTTGGCGTCTGCTCGTCCAGCTCGACCTTGGCCGTGATGGTGCCCCGCTTGGAACTGACGGACAGCAGCCGCACGTAGGGCTTATTGTGCGCGCCCTCGACGCTAGCGGCGGCCACTTCGATCTGCTTAACCAGCTTGCGTTCGTAGGCGTCCACGGCGTCCAAGCGGTAGAGCATGTGGTGTTTATCGGCATGCGTGGCCGAGTAGCGCAGTGTGCAGAGCGGGTTCATCGCGCCAAGGGCTTCCCTGCCGCGCCCTTCCAAGCCGCCATCGACACTTTGCGGCTCGTCCACGATGAGGATGGGCTTAGTCGCGCGGATCAGGTCGATGGGCTTCTCGCCGCCAGTCTTCTCGCTGTCCTTGTAGAGATTGTTGACGTCTTTCTTGTTGATGGCTCCGACCGTCACTACCATGATCTGGATGTGCGGGCTGGTGGCGAAGTTGCGCACCTGCCCCAGCTTGCTGGAGTCGTAAAGGAAATAATCGAATGGCACGTTGGCATACAGGCTGCGAAAATGCTCCTCGGTAATCTGAAGCGTCTTGTACACGCCCTCCTTGATCGCCACCGAAGGTACGATGATGACGAACTTGGTGAAGCCGTACCGCCGGTTCAACTCGAAGATCGTTCGCAGGTAGACATAGGTCTTTCCTGTGCCCGTCTCCATCTCGACGGTGAAGTCGCCCGAGGCCAGCGAAGCCGAAGGGCGCAAGCCGTTGCGAAGTTGGATGTCGGCCACATTGGCCAGTATTTCATCATCCAGTAGGTGCAGGCGGTTGCCGACACCTAGATCATTTTCTATCCCCGGGAGGCTGAGTTGACGAGAGGAGTCTTTCGTGACGGTAAACTCCGTGCGGCAGGTCTCTTGGCCACGGAAAAGGTCGCAGACCGACTCGATGGCGTCCCGCTGGAAGTCCAGATTGGGCTCGAAGTGTAGTTTCATGGTCATCCCCTACAGGCTCCTCACGTTTTCCAGGCCGTTTTGCTGGAGGATGGCGGTAAGGTTGGTCTTGACCACGTCGTCGGCGAAGGCACTGTCGCGGAAGACGACCTGCGACTCGCCCGCCGGGGCCAATTCCTTGTGCCATGCAACCATGCCCAGTGCCAGCGGCTCCACCTCGGCGGCGGTAATCTTCTCGGCCAAGCAGACCAACAGGGTGCCAGCGCCAATGCTGTGGACCGTTTTGCCTGCGATAACTTTCTGCTCGATGGGTATGGTGAGGTCAAGCCCGAGCTTCAACAGCAGCTCGAAGAGGATGTCCTGCTCGGTGCGGTCGGCCTTCAGGTGCTCGGCTTGATCGTGGAGTGTGGCGGCAAGGTTGTCGCGGTCGGGTTCCCATGCCCGGATGTTGCTGGAAGCCAGCTTGAAAACACGAAAACCAAGGTCGCCCGCGAACATTGGATTCTCTTCCCGGATCTTCTTTCCAGCGCGGCGCAGCCGTTCTTTGGTCAGTTCGGCGATGTTTCGCGGCTTCTTGAGTGAGTCGCAGAAATCGGTGGCAGCCTTGTGGTCTTTGTTCTCTGGATCAAGTGGCTCTGGGAGTTGGACCAGGACATATCGACGATTACTGCCATCTGCTACGTTTTGAGCCATGACCGCATGCCCGGTAGCTCCTGAGCCCGCAAAGAAATCCATAACTATTCCATCCGTCACTGCACCGATAGTAAGCATGCGCCTGATAAGACGCACCGGCTTCGGTGTAGAAAACACCTTTCGCCCTACAAGACTGGCCGTTTCCTTCTGGGCCTCGTCATTATGCCCTGCCTCCTCAAACGGCCACCATGTCGGTGGTACAATTCCCTGCTGGACTTCTTTTAGATAGCGCTTGAGACGCGGACGCTTGTAGGAGTCATTTGGGCCCCAATAGAGGCGTCCTTCGGCTTCGAGTTCGAGATGCTTGTCCTCTGAGTATCGCCAGACCGCGTGCTCCTCCGGCCAGACGGGCTCGTCAGTTACTGGGTGCCGAATTGCATACCAAAGAGTTGGACGTTCCTCCTTTGACTTGCTGCTAACGTATTCACCGGATGTCCAATCGCCACGAGGATCGTTGTCAGGGTTCTCATAGCGGGAGTTCTGCTCTTCGGTTCGCGGCAGGAGGCCTCGGGAAAACGACTCGGACTTCCGATAAACCAAGATATGGTCATGCATTACGCCAATACCTGGATCGTCGTTCGAGACTGAATACTTTTTTTGCCAGACAATGTTCGCCACGAAGTTCTCTTCGCCGAAAACGTCAGCACCGATACAGCGTAGGCTAGGTGCCTCTGTATCATCAATCGAAATGAAGATTGCTCCGTCGTCCCGAAGCAAGTTACGAGCCAGCTTCAGCCTTGGATACATCATGTTCAGCCAGTCAGTATGGAACCGGCCCGAAGCCTCCGAGTTCTTCAACGAGGCGAGTGAGCTAATCTTCTCCCCATTCTCTTCCCGCCAACCCATGAGAACTTCGTAGTTGCGGATGTTGTCCTGAAAGTTGTCGGGGTAGACGAAGTCCTTGCCGGTGTTGTACGGTGGGTCGATGTAGATCAGCTTGACCCTCCCGGCGTATGACTTCTGAAGGAGTTTCAGAACTTCGAGGTTGTCGCCCTCGATCATCAGGTTCTGAGTGGTGCCCCAGTCCACGCTATCGTTGGGGCACGGACGCAGGGTGCCAGTGGAGGGCGTCAGGGCGATCTGCCGGGCAAGGCGCTTGCCGTTCCAATTCAGCCCGAACTTCTCCTCCCGGTCATCCACCGTCCCGCCGAGCAACTGCTTGAGCACCTCGAAGTCGATGTTCCCGTCGGTGACTGCCTCGGGGAGCAGGATCTTGAGCTGCTCAATGTTCTCGGCGACGAGGTCCGAGGATTTGGTTTCGGGGTCTTGGTCCGTCATTGTCTTCATGGTTATGTATCCTTCAGAGCGTATTTTGCTTGCACCGCGAGCCGGTTTTAGGCATCATTCCCAGCCCCCAGTTGTTCTTCCAGGGATTGTCGAACCAAGCCCATCACATACGGCAGATCATCCAGCGAGGCCAAGCCAACTTCGACATCGCCGTTCCCCCAGTGGCCGAGGCCAGAAATATCCTTGGCAAGGCCCCTGGGGTCGTTGATGTCGGCGAACGCCATGTTGAGCCATAGCTGTAATCGCCTTACCTGCGGAACCACGTCAACAAAGCTCTTCTCCGCCTTGAAGGCGACCCAGCGCCTCAAGAACTCCTCAGTGACGCAGGGGTCGAGAGCAAGAACCTCCTTGCGGAAAGCCTCGAAAACTTCCTTCAACGTACCGGTGAGCAGGTTAGGGTGATCAGCGATTGTGTATCCCGATGATGGAGCCACGGGCTTATAGACCGCCAGCACGTCGGACGAGAGTTTTGGGGCAACCCAGACATCGAGCGCCATGCCGGAGAGCTTCGCCGCTCGCGCTTTGATGGTGTCCTCATTCCAATGGTCAAGCTGACCAATCCCTTGGTTGAGCTTCAGGGGGCTTACCTTCAGACCCTTCTCGGGGTCATCGGGCATTTCCCGTTTCTCGATGAACGGCCGGTTGCTGTAATCCGAGTTGTATGCCGTGAGCGTTAGATTCCCAAGGGTGTGAAGCCAAGTATTGTGGATTCGCCCCCAATCCGTGCCGAGCGCCGTCTTCCAGGCAGGGGGAAGTTCCTGTGGCATGATGTGCTCAATGGTGTAGTCGTTGACCGGCACGCGCTCTTTGCGCCCATAGTTCTCCAGGCGACGAAGCCAGTAGCTGCGGCTGCGGAAGTTGTAAAGATCGCGGGTTTGCAGATCCCGCCGAAACTCGTCGTCCGCTGGGAAACGGCGGTAGGACTGCCACAGGAGCAGACTCGCCTGGATACTTTCGAGGTAGCGATCCTTCTTTAGTGCCTTGGTGAACGTGGCGAACGTCTTGTTCATTGAGTTGGTCGGGATGGCGCAGATGGCCCGGCGGAAGACGTAGGCTTCCACCAATCGAACCGCTGTCACGAAGTCCGCGCACGGTAGGACACCGGTGGCGTAGTCGTGGTATAGCTCCAGTAGGAAGGGATAGGCCACATCCACCTTCAGTTCGCGTAGGTCGTGGAAGGCCAACTTCAGGTCGGGGTCCGGCTCCGCCCCCAGTGCCATGGCGCAGAAGTAACGCGTGAAGGCGCGGATGTCAGTGACGAGTGCCTCGACCCCGGCCTTGGCCACGTTGGGTAAGCGGGCGTAGTCCTTGAACGCCTCATAGACCTCGCGGACGTTGGGGATGTCGCCGGTCTTCACGGTAAGGTAGTGACGCATGAAGCCGTCGAAGTGCGTACCGTAGGCTTCCTGCCCGAAGTCCACTTCCATCGGCCGCCAGTATTTCTTGTAGAGGTCCGTCTGCAAGTTCGGTTCCAGGCCCATGAGGATGAAGTTGCGGATCAGGTCGGCCTGGGTCAACTCGCGGCCCGTCGAGTTCATGCTCTCGAAGATGAGTTGCGGGTTGTCCTGGTCGCGGCTAAGGGCAATGTCCACAACGATGAGCTTCGCCAGTCCCTTGCACACGGAAACCAGGTCGTCCTTGCAGCCGTCGATCCACGACTCGAAGAGCGCGTAGTTGTCGCTGACGCGCAAAGAGGGTTCGTGGGGCAACTCATTTCCGGCCGTGAGAGCGATGAGCGTGTCCTTGTCGGTCTGCGACAGGATCAGTTTGTGATGCCGTTCACCTTCTTCCTCGGGGTTGACCAGGTAGTAGTTTCGCAGCTTACGCGGCGAGAACCCATCAACCGGCTCACGGCTTCCTTCGGCCAGCTTCTCCAGTGCCCGCGCCATCGCGGTCAACAACAACGTCAGTGTCGTCAGGCGTTGTTGCCCGTCGATCACCAGCAACGGCGACTGGCTCGTCACCTGGTACAGCCCCTTTTCGATGTAAACGATGGAGCCGACGAAGTGGGCCGAGATGTCATCGTTGCGGCCCGTCCGCAAGATGTCGTCCCACAACTGCTTGCACTCCTTCTCGGTCCAGGAGTAGGTTCGCTGGTAGATGGGGATGATGAACTGCGGCGACTTCTTGAGGAAGTCCAGGAGTTTTGCCTCGGTCGCTTTCATGGGGTCGGTTCCTCTTGGAGTATGCTTTTGGCACGGGCCAGTTCAGCCTCTAGCCGTTTGATGTCGAGGTTCAGTTCTACCCGGCGGTTGATCTGTTTTTCCTTCTTCGCCTTGGCCCGCAAGACCGTCAAGTCGCGCTGGAGTTGGGCGTGGGCATCCAAACCCTCGCGTACGGCGGAACCACGGTCGGTGGACTCCGGTGGGGCGAAAGTGCCCGTGATCTGGGCCGCCTCCAGCGCCGCCACGCGGTCAAGCCAGCCCTGGTAGACGGTATAAAGGTCACGGGAGGGCTGGCTGGCCAGGGGCAGGCTCGCCAGGAACGCAGCCTCTTCGGCCGAGGGGGCATCGGGTTGGAACGGGGCCGTGCGGCGGACATCCTCGATCACCACTTTACCCATTTCGCCCTGCGACCAGCGTTTGTGCGCCAACGACAGGCTAACAGTATTGCCTTGCGCGGTCACGAGCACAACGGGGTAGGGCACCGCACGGTGGATCAACTCGATCAACCGGGGCGGCTTTGCGGCCGAACGCAACTCGACGCTGAGCACGACGATCTCCAGGTACTCCCGGTCGTCGTCGCGAAAGATCGGCACACCAATAATGTTGGGCTTCAGCACGGCGACCCAGATCATCTCCTCGATGCCGTCTTGCAGATACCGCTTGTCGGGGGCCGTGGGTGCGCCCTGCTCCAACAACAGCTTCTTGGGCACCCGTTGGTCCAGCCGGGCGTCCGGCGGCAGTGCGAGGGCGTTGATGAGCGTGGCGACGGTCATTTCCCTGCATCCCCCTTACGGCGGGCATCCAACCAGACGCGGCCCTCGTCGGTTAGTCGGTATTTCTGGAGGCGACTGGATGGCGTTCCGGGGCGGGTAACTTCGATGAACCCCTGATTTAGCGCGGGGTGAAGATAATTCTTGCGGAACGTCGGCCGGTGCTTTATTCCAAGCGTCTGGCGAAGTTCCCCTGCCGATTTCTCTCCGGATTGCAGCGTCTGCACGAGACGCACGACTGGGTCGCTCGACTGGGTCGCCGACTGGGTCGGTATCCCAACTTGAGCCTCTTGGGCTTCAGCTTGGTGCCGACTTAGTGCCAACTTGGTGCCGACTTGTGCGGTCGCCGCTGTCGTCGGCCGCCACAAGGTCTGGATAAACTGGCCACCGTCCTGCCGGAACTGTGGTGTGAGCAATCCGGCGACCTCGCACAAACCGATCATGTCCAGGATGCCGGTCCCCGCCTTTTCGACATATCGTGTGAGGAAGAGCGGCTCGGCAATGAGCGGGTTGTGCGGGATCGAGGCATGGGGAGAACGCAGGGCCTCGGGAGTGAGCGAAGGCGGGAGTTGGCCGGGGTTCCATATTTCCAGCCGGTCAGCGAAGAGCATGACCTGAACGGAGGCGTTGGAGGCATAGTCGCGGTGGGCGATGGCGTTGACGATGGCCTCGGCGACCGCCGCTCGCGGGAGTTCGTAGGTCACGGGGGCCCGATTGCTCTCGGCGCGGGTGCCGACCGCCGCCGCGACCTTCGACATGACGAAAGCCACCGACTGGTCCACCAACTCAAATACCGTGCCCTTGTAAATCTGGTAGTCCGGGATCGGCTTGGCGACGGTCGTGCCGTGGAACTGAAGGCACTTCACCTCCGAGGTGATAAGGAATCGCTGCGGCTGCTTGCCGAAGAGCAGGACGGCCGCATGGCTTGGCTGCCCGCCATCGAGCAGATTCAGATGGGCCAGGGCTTTTTCTGTGGGCGTTCGGGGGCCAAGAGCGTAGTTTCGCTCGGCCTGGGCGCGAGCAAGGAAGTCCCTGAGCTTCGTCCGGGAGAGATCGTCGATCGTGGCGTCGGGGCAGGCCGATGCGTCGAACGGCCGGGTGCGTATGGCCCCGGCACGGACGAGGTATTCCACGAGACTGGAATAGACCATCGACGTCAGCTCGGGGATGCTCGCAAAGCGACGTCGCACGACTTGGTTTTCTGCTTTACGCACGAGAGCGAGCATTTTGGGGTGGCGGCTAGAATCGTCACCCTTAATGAACACCAGCCGTTCCTTGGCCTTGGCAGAAGCAGTGGCCCGGTCGAACTCACGCTCGGTGGGTGACAGGCCCTTGGCGTCCTCGTAACCGTATTCGTTGCCGAACAGGCCAAGGTAGATGTCGCAGCGGTCCACCTCCTCCAAGTAGACCTCATCGGCGCGACGACCGGAGGCGGGCAGATCCTCGAACAGGAAGACATCGAAGAACCGGCCCAGGAACGGGTCGCCTTGGATGTAGTCCCTCAGTGCCCGGCGCTCGGCGGCAAGTTCCTTCTGGACCGAACTGATGAAGATTCGCTTCTTACCGTTCATGGCACCGCCCCCCCGTTGGCTTCGGGCAGGACGACCAGGAAAGCGACTACCTCGAAATCGTTGATGCCCTGGAACTCGCCCTTCATGGCGTGAGTGCCGCCGGGTGTGAAGAGGCTGGCGATAGCCCGCTCCTCCTTCTTGCCCACGACGGAGGCAACCGCCTTAGCAAGCTGATCCTGGGTAGCCCGCATGTCGCGGCCATCCTTGGTCGTCTTGTCGAAGCGGGCGCAGGCCCCGGCATCGGGCATGTCACGGCCAATGCACAGCCGCTTGAGGCGGTCGAGCACCTGCTTGGCTTGGGTGAAAGGTAGCAGGACCGCACCGTCGTCGCCGATGTGTACGACGTAATGCGGTGCCAAGGGGTAGCCCGGTTCAATGGCCTTCAGTGCCGCATCCCCCACGACGCGCAGGCAGAAGATAACGCCCGGCGGGACGGTGGCCTCGTCGCTGCGGGGCGTGGTAGTGACCGCGAAGCTGCCGGGTGGGATCGCTTCAAGCCGTCCGGCGTGTTCCTTCAGGAAACCCGAAAGGTCGATGCGGAAGTCGTTCAGCGTAAGGTCGGCGATGGAGACGCCGCTGCTCAGGTCTTCGAGGTCGATGACGGCATCCTGGAGCTTGAGAAGCTGCTTGCGGCGGTACTCCAAGTCGTTCATCTGGTTGCCGGACTGGTGCTCGATGACGTTCTCTTCCCCCGTGGCGGAAATGTCCAGAAGCACCATCCGGCCGCTGACCCGCTGTTCGAGGTTGATGTACTCCTCCAACTCCATATTGGGCCAGAAGTTGATGAGCTGGATGCGCTCGTTGGACGAGCCGATGCGGTCGATCCGGCCGAATCGCTGGATGATGCGGACGGGATTCCAATGGATGTCATAGTTTATGACGGTATCGCAGTCCTGGAGGTTCTGACCTTCGCTGATGCAGTCGGTGGCGATCAGCAGGTCCACCTCGCCTTCACTGGCCAGGTCTTCAGGACGCTCCTTGGCGCGGGGCGAGAAGGCGGTAATGATGCTGGTGAAGTCTTTGCGGAGATGCGACAACGTGGTCTGGTTGTGACCCGCGCCTGTGACAAGAGCCGATTGCAGGCCGAGTTCCTTCTGTGCCCAGCCGGAAAGCTCACCATACAGGTAGTGGGCAGTGTCGGCGAACGCGGTGAAGACAAGGAACTTACGGTTGCCTTCGTTAATGGGCTGGTGGCACTTGGAGCGGATGACTTCCCGCAGCGCATCGAGCTTGGCGTCACGCGCAGCACCCACCTGCTTCGCTGCCGACAAGAGCGTAGCGAGCCGGTTGCGATCCTCTATGAGGTCCTGCCGCCAGCGAACGCGGTCCACGTCCCGGAGCAGCACCTTGACCTTGCGCCCGACCAACAGACTCTCGAACGCCGGATCATCCACGTCCACGTCTTCGATGTCGATCTCCTCGACCGAATCGGCCTGGGCATCGAGCCTAGCAAGGGTGGATTGTACGTCAGTAAGCTGGCGTGCGAGCGTGAGGGCAAAGGACGTGACGGAACTCTCCATGCGCTTTAGGACGTTGACCCGCAGAAGGTGGACCAGGCTTTCTTCGCGGTCCACCTGACGGAAGAAGCTCTCTCCGCCGCGAATTTTGGTACTGTACTTGGCGTCGTAGGCCGCCTGCTTGTGCAGCAGCACGTACCGCAGGGGTGCATAGGAGCTAAGGTTGAGACGGCGTATCTCGGTGTTGATCTCGCGGATGGAGCGAAATTCCCCGGCGATGTCCACGTCAGGCTTGATGTTGATGGGCTTTAGACGCTCCGGGAATCGGCCGGTTTCAGCGGTGCCGTAGTATTTTTCGATGTGCTTGCGGGAGCGGGCGATGGTCAGCAAGTCGAGGAGCTTGAAGTAGTCGAATCCGAGCATATCCATGAGTCGCGCTGGACGCCGATCGGCGTCTTCCAGGGCGAGCCAGCGGTTGAACTGAAGCTGTGCCTGCCGCACCGACGCCTCGATACTTGGGATGCCGTGGTCGAGCAGGGCCGTATCGTCACCCGCAGTTACGAAGGCAATCTGGTTTTTCAGGTCGGCGAGCCGGTTGTTGACCGGCGTGGCCGAGAGCATCAGGACGCGGGTCTTGACGCCCTCCTTGATGATCCGCCGCATGAGGCGGTCGTACCGGGTCTCGCGGTCGTTGTGGTTGCCCTTATTGCGAAAATTGTGGGATTCGTCGATGACCACTAGGTCGTAGTTACCCCAGTTGACGTGGGCCAGGTCGATGTCGCCGGAATTACCACCATCGCGGGAAAGATCGGTGTGGTTCAGTACGTCATAATTGAGGCGGTCGGAGGCAAGGAAGTTGCGGCGGTCGTTGGCCTTGTAGAGCGTCCAGTTGTCACGGAGCCGCTTCGGCACCAGCACGAGCACGCGGTCGTTTCGCAGCTCGTAGTATTTGATGATGGCCAGGGCCTCAAAAGTCTTGCCGAGGCCAACGCTGTCGGCGATGATGCAGCCGCCCAGCCGTTCCAGCTTGTCAATGGCCCCAACCACGCCGTCGCGCTGGAACTTGTAGAGCTTCTTCCACACCGTGGTGTTGCGGATGCCGGTGGCCGACTTGATGATGCGGTCCTCGTCCAACTCGTCGCCGAGATCCTTGAAAACATGGAAGAGGGTCAGGTAGTAGATAAGTGAGGGGGCTCTCGGATCGACAATGCCCTGAAGGCGAGAAAGGAAGACCGCCTTGTGCTGATCGGAGGCGGGCAACGTATTCCAAAGGCTCGTGAACCACGCGCCCAGGACGGCCGATTCGTCGGGCCGCTCGGAACACTGGATCAAGCTGAACTGATTGCCGGGCGTGATCCCCAATCCTTCGGTCGTAAATGCGCAGTTGCCGGTGATGACCCGCTGAAGCTCCGACTCAGGCGTCCCGGCAATGAGGATCGACTGCGGCAGTGAGGCCGGTGCCGTTCGCAGCTCCACCCTCTTCTTGAGCCAAGCAGCACATTCGCGGGCCAGCCAGCGGACCTGAAGGCGGTTGCGAAAGGCGCGGTCGTTGTCAGAGCCGGTCAATCCGAGATCGGCACTGTTGGTTTCGGGAAGGACCACGCGGCAGGTTTCGAGCTTCTCCAAGACCTCGCGCAGCTCCGCGAAGGCGAACAGGGAGAACGCAGGTGAGGCCAAGTCGAGCGACGATGACAGCGCAAGCGTCTGTCGCAGTTCGTCGATCACGCGGTCGCTGCCTGTGTTCTTGATGAGTTTCATGGGCTAACGGGGCTTGTGTTTCGGGTGCGGCTTCGTCCGCGACTTCTCGACCTGGGCAATCAGTTTTTCCAGGTCCGAGCGTCTGTACAGCCGGTACGAGTTGACCGGATGCCGGAACTCGGGGATTTTACCCAAACTACCCCACTTTCTGACCGTGTTGGGCGAAAGCCCCAGCATTGCCGACGCCTGCTTGACCCGCAGGTATTCGTCATCCTTGGTTTTCATGGTTTGGCTCCGCAAATGGGCGAAAAATGTCCAGCATGTTACGATACTTAAAACCTTACCAATTCGCACACCCGCCCGCAAGTAGGCTGCCCAGCCCCGGATTTGGAATGGCCAGGGGGCGGTTTGGAATGCCAACCGCCACCCAATCTAGCAGTGGGGATGGTCAGATTACTACCAAGCGACCGAAATTTTGTTTGGACAGCAGGATGAAGACCCCAGCCAACGCTTACCGCCAGCCACTCCGGAGGTTATCTGCTTCCTGATGCCGTATCGCCGGTGATCGTCAGCAGTATGCCAAGCCATAGATGGTTGGCAAGTGCCATGTAGAACGCTCTTGCGGCAAGATCGCCGCAACGTCGAGCAGATTGTGGTCGCGTGACCGGCCAGGGTGAAAAAGTAGGGGCTGTGGAAGGTCTTATGACTAACTTAAAAAAAAAGGTATTGCGGCTTTAACGCCGCCAATGATGCTCGCCAGAGGCGAGCAAAGAACCTTCGGTCTTACGCAACAATCAATCCAAGGCACTCACAAAGCACCTTGACCTTCTCCCGCAACTTTGTAACCGGCTTCACCAATTTTTTCTCACCCAGATTTGAGATCTGGCTGAGCTTCTTGGTGAGTCCAGACACGGATTTGACGGCACCGGCCAACTTGGCCGCGGCCGTCGGCTTCTTCGAGGTACGCGTCTCCTTCGGGGCCTCGCGGCCTTTCAGGGTCGGCAGCGCCTTTTTGAAGGCGGTCCAGGTATTAAGATCGGGCCGCTGCTGAAGGAAATCAGCAACGCTCGTGAACAATCTGGCTAACCAACGCGCCCGATTGACATCGGACTGATGGCGGCCCAGCGTGATCGCCGCGTTAAGAAGGATATTTCCGCCGTACGCCAAGCGTTTGGCGGGATCTCCCAAACCACGGTTGAGCAAAACACCGATCTTATAATAGTACTCAAAGCCATTCTGATCATGCTGACGCCCTTCGACCGCAAGTGCGGCGAGTTCGGGGTTGATGATCGCCCAGGCTTCTTTCTCTTCCTCACTCACAGGTTGCATTTGAGACTGGGAACCAATACACATGTATAGGTTACCTTTCTTCTTGTTACAGACCCGCCACAGCCCCATTTTCAATTTCGAGGTACAGTTCACACGCCACATTGTCAAAGAACATCGAACAGCTTTCAGTCTACCACGCCGCTTTCGGCATTGCAACGCGCTGAAAAGGCAATCCGGGGCATCAGCCCACCAGGCCAAATTCGAGATTTTTGCCGCGCGGCAAAAATTGGCAATTTGCTGAATAACGGCTCGTAACCGGGCATATTCAGGTGATGGCTTCCAGTTAGCTGTCACGAAGCCTCTTCTAGGCTCGAAATCCCTGCGATCAACCGGCAATTCGGCTGGATCGCAGGGGTTTTTGTTTCTTGATGCCGGTGAGTTGCCCTCGGGCGACTCGCCGATCGGCCTTCAGCCTCGCATTGCGCGGGGCGGCCCCCACCGACACGACCGTTCCCCGCTGGGGATGGTCTTTTCTTGAGGAGATCGCTTAATGGTTTGCATTGCTTCTGCTTGTCCGGCTCCCCGTCCCCGCTGGCACAAAGCCTTTTTTGCCCTCTTGCCGCAGATTGTCAAACACGCGAAGTTCGCGTTCCGCCACCTTCGCGGCGAAGCCCGCCAGGACGCCATCCAGGAGGTTGTTGCCAACGCCCTGGTCGCGTTCGTGGCCCTCGTCCGACGCAGAAAAATGAGCCTTGCCTATCCGACCGTGTTGGCTCGCTACGCCGTCGCCCAGATCAAGGACGGCCGCCGCGTCGGAAATTCACTTTGTTGCCAGGAGGTGCTTTCGCCCTACGCACAGAGGCTGAAAGGCTTCAAGGTCGAGCAGCTCGATCATTACACCGACAAAGGGAGCGAATGGACGGAAATCGTTGTGGAAGATCGCCATGCTGGTCCAGCAGAGATCGCCAGCGTTCGCATCGACTTTAGCGACTGGCTGGATTCGTTGAAACGTCGAGACCGGCGAATTGCCGAGTCTCTGGCCGCAGGCAACCGCACCGCCGACGTGGCCAAGAAGTTCAAGATCAGTGCCGGTCGCATCAGCCAACTGAGGCGCGAGCTGGCCGAGAGCTGGAAAAAGTTCGTCGGCGACGAGGACGGCGACGCTGTCCCCGTGGCGGCGTAATGCCGTCATCTGTCTCAATGGCCGCCCTGTTCGTGCAATGCGGGCAGGGCGGCCTATCTCCTTGGAGTCCCCCTATGAAATTCATGTTTTCCCGCGCCCTTGGGGTCGCCGCCCAGATCCTTGCCGCCTTGGCGGCCAGCGTCGGCTGCACCAAGAGCGATCCTGAACCGGCCGAGCCCCGTGTACTTCACTGGCGTGGCCAGGATACCGGTTACGACGGCACAACGGTCGTACCGTCTGCCGATCATCCCGCAGCCGCCAAAGACTAACGCAACCTGGAGAATCTTCAAACATGCGAACGACTGTTTTTATTGTCCTTGGCCTGGCAGCCCTCACGGCGGCTCTGCTGTGGGTACTGCCGCTCGCCCATTATCCGCCCCCGTCGCCGCCGGTCATCATCCACTCCCAGGGGCCGACCATCGAGCGCCTCGAACGTCTGTCGCACTTGGTCACCGCAAGGGTTTACATCGCAGACGTGCTGATCGGCGAGGGCAAAGGCTGCCGTGGTGCCTGGCTGATTCGCGGTGACGCCTTGATCGCCGTGGACATGAGCAAGGCGGCCGTCATCGCCAAGGATGAACAAGCCAAGACGGCCACGATCCGGCTTCTCCTGCCGGAAATCCTTCAGGCCAGGGTCGATCACGGCAGGACCAGGACTTGGCAGGTCCAGACGACCACTTGGATTCCCTGGACGAGCGACCAGGACTCGCTGCGCGATACCGTCATGCGTCAGGCCCAGGAACTTGTAGCCCATGCCGCCGCTTCGGCCGAGAACCTCCAGCAGGCGAAAACGACCGCGGAGACCATGATCCGCTCGTTCTATGCGGAGGTCGGCTGGCAGGTGCGCGTGACATGGGCCAGCCCACCCAGCGAAGCCCAGAAGGTGGCGTCCTCACCCCAGTAACAGACGAAGTTTCCGACAAACCATCAACCCATCAACAAGGAGTACAATTCCATGCCCATTACGATCAACGTGGGGCTGTCAAAGAAACTCGGCACGGCGAACTACGGTTCGGTCGGTGCCACCTGCAATGTCAATTTCGAGGCCGGTCACGATCTGCTGGAAAGCGATCTGGCTGGCTTCCACCAGAAGGTCAAGAACGCCTTCGTTGCCTGCCGTCAGGCCGTCCAAGACGAACTGGCCCGCGAGTTGAATGTACCGGCCAGCAACGGCACCACGATGCCGGAGCCCGCAAAGACCACCAACGGCAACGGAGCGGCCAACAGCAACGGCAACGGCGGCCACAACGGCAGTTCTGGCCATGGTGCCTCAGAGAAACAACTGGCCTTTGCCCGCCAGCTTTCCAAGGGCATCCAGGGCTTGGGCATCCGCCGTTTGGAAAGCCTGGCCGAAAGGATGTTCGGCAAACCTCTCGTCTCCTTGACTACGCTCGACGCTTCGGGCCTGATCGACTCGCTCAAGGCCATCAAAGAAGGTCGCATTGACCTCAACAGCGTACTGGAAGGAAACGCAGCATGAGTACCGGCCTACTTGGATTTGAGTCGGTTCAGGAGCGGCGAGGCGGCATCGACAGTTACATCAGTCCCTCGCGGCTGAACTGTTGGTTGAGCTGCCCCCTGAAATTCCGGCTGACCTACATCGACGGCATGCGGCAGCCGACAACGCCGAGCCTCTTTCTAGGGCGTGTCGTCCACGGAGCGATGGAGACGCTCTATCGCCATCGTCAACTCGGCGTCATCCTTGGGGCCGAAGAGGTCACCCGGCGGATGCTGGAAGGCTGGGGCCAGGCCGTGGAGGAGGACGGCATGGGCTTCGACGACGTGAGCGATGAGCAGGCATTGCAGAAGCAGGCCGTCGATCTCGTCACGGCCTACATTCGGCAGATGCCTGCCGACGAGCCGAAGCCGCTGGCGGTTGAGGTGGCTGCCGAAGCGTCGCTGATTGATCCCGCAACCGGCGAGAATCTTGGCTTGCCGATGGTCGGCGTCATGGATTTGGTACTCGACGACGCGGATGGACCGCTGGTGTGCGACTTCAAGACGAGCGCACGCAGTGGTGAGCCGTTGGAGACGGCACACGAGGTCCAGCTAACGAGTTATTCGTTACTTTTCCGTCACAGCCAGGGGCAGGACGAGGGCGGGCTGGAGATTCGGAGTCTGGTGAAAACCAAGACTCCGAAGATAGAAATCCATCGCTACCCGGCCCGCACGGAAGCCCACTTCCGACGGTTGTTTGCCGTGCTGCACGAGTACATTGACGCGCTCGATGCTGGACGGTTCAACTACCGGCCCGGCTTCGGCTGCGGGATGTGCGATCATCGCAGCGGCCCGTGCCGCCAATGGGCTGGCTAGAACCAACGCTCCTCTCGCTCGTGCCGCTGCCACAGTTGTGACACGGCGTGGGCGTTTTTTTTAGGCGTCAGGAAATCAATGAGAGAACAGATCGGGCCTATCCTGGTCGAGTTTCTCCGCATCCTCTTTCACCATTACCGGTATGCCTGCTTTTTTCGCAAGGTTAATCGAAGTGCGCAAGGATGTCGCAATTTCCGCAGGTGACTTCTGGCCTATGCCATAGGTCAAAGCCTGTATGCCGTTAAACAACTGTCTCACCGAGGGATTCGGGATACCGACGTCAGCAAACGCGCCCTTCATCACCAATAGTACATCTCGAAAAGCGTCAGCATCTCCCCATGCCTTTGACTTGACAAGCTCCTTTACCTCCTGCCATTCCTGACGCGAGAACCCTCCCGGCACGGAGTCCGCCGCAAGTTGCTTCGAGGGTTCCTTGAGACTTTCCGCTTCTTTGACCAAACCGTGGTCCTCGGCACCTCGCGCCATCGCGTCAACAGACTCGGTCCGTTTCTGCTGCAAACGTGTCAGGAACGCCCGCCGGTTCTCAAAGGTAATAGTATTCTTCGGAGTGTATTGCACCGCAGCCTTATGGTCAGCAAGTGCCCTCGAAAGATCACCTTCTTTTATGTACACATTGCCTCTATTATTGTACGCGTCGGCAAATTCTGGATTGAGCTCGATGGCCTTCGTGTAGTCTGCGACGGCCTTATCGCGGTCGCCTCTATTTCCAAAGATCACCCCCCGGTCAAAGTACGCTTTGGCGACAATGGGCGAGAGCCGTATACCCTCAGTAAAGTCGGCAATACTCTTGTCGAATTCTTGTTTTTTCGCGTACACAACGCCCCGATTATGGTATGCCAGGGCGTTGTCGGGGTTCAGTCGGATGGCTTCGGTATAGTCAGAGATCGCAAGTTCAAACTTTCCCTGGCGATAATAAACGCTCCCTCTGCCCCGGAAGGCTGGCGCGTAATTATGGTCAAGACGGATAGCCTCTTCAAACTGTGCGAGAGCATTATCCAATTCGTTTCTTGCGAGAAACGTGCTACCCTTTTCGTATGCCGCGACGCTCGGCGTAAACGACAACGCGACTCGCTTGAATTCATAGGTCTCTGGTTTGCTCTTGCCTTTCGGAAGCACGCGCAGCCGAACAATCGTGCCGCTGGCACCGTGGACAAGAGATACAACGGCGGGAAGAGTCATGTCTGCTACGGGCATGATTCGTCCAGCTTCACCCTGGCCAACACCGATAATACGGTCTCCGATGGCAAGCCTAGGATGGTCGCCAGCAGGAGAACCAGGCAAGATACCCGCAATCAGCACATCGGAGCCTTGCATAGCCAGCGACGTGCCGATGCCTTGAAACAGTTTGCCCTCCGGTGTGACACTTACGTTCCGCGAGTTTGTTTTGACATCGACCGGCGAGCCAGATACCTGCGTATCATCGGCCATATCGAGTTTAGCAAGGGTCGCGGCAAAATGATCACACCTCTTACGTGGGTCAACCGTTAAGCCGGAAATCAATGCGATCACTCCGGCTACATCTCCAGCTTTTGCTAGGCGTACGGCAAGTTCGCGGTAGGCATTGGTCTTATCCTCCTCGTTGCTAATTTGTGCCGCAGCGGCCTTGGCTCTGGCAAAGTCCTTGGCTTCAGTTTGCGTAGCAGTCGCCTTAGTGGTTTCCAACGTGGCATTGGCCCCCGCGGGGTCTCTGGCTTCGATTTGCGCAGCAGCAATCTCCCGGTAGACCTGTTGCTTAACGGAATCGTCACGGATCTGCAACGCCGCAGCCTTGGCTGTCTCCGGGTTCTTGCAAGCCCCTGTCACGTCCCCTGCATTGATTTGCGCCAAGGCGATCTTAACATAGGCGTCTACCTTGTCATTGGTATCACTGATCTGAGATGCTACCGCTTTCGCCCCCGGAATGTCTCCCGCCTTCGCCTGCGCCACGGCAATCTCGCGGTAGGCACCATCTCTATAACCCTCCTTGCGGATTTGCGCTACCGTTGCTTTGGCCCCCGCAACATCTCCCGCCTTCGCCTGCGCCACGGCAATCCCGCGGTAGGCCGATGCAAGATCCTCGTCATTTTCCTTCCTGCTAGTCGCTTCCGCTGTTGTCTTCGCCCCTTCAAAATCTCCAGATTCCGCTTGTGCAAAGGCAATTTCGCGGTAGGTCGATGCAAGTTTTTCAGTGTTTGAGCTAGTTTTCTCCGCTGTTGCCTTTGCCCCGGCAAAGTCTCCAGCCTTTGCTTGTGCGATGGCAATCTCGCGGTAGGGCTCGGCCTTAGCTCGCTCGTCGCTGAAATGAGCAACCGTGGCCTTGGCTCCCGCGAAATCCTTGGCTTCGGCTTGCGCAGCAGCAATCTCGCGGTAGGCACCATCTCTATAACCCTCCTTGCGGATTTGCGCTACCGTTGCTTTGGCCCCCGCAACATCTCCCGCCTTCGCCTGCGCCACGGCAATCCCGACGTAGGCACTCGACCTGGAGTAGCTGGAATCCTCACTGACCTGCGCCGCCGTCGCCTTCGCCTCCTCAAAGTACCCAATCTTTATCTGCCCCTCGATGATCCCCCTGTACATGCGGTCGCAAGCGTCGATCCTACGTCGCTCACTAAGAAAGCCTGTCTTCTCACGAAAAGAGGTGGCTGCCGCCGTTGCCGTTTCCAGGCTATCACGAGCCCCTGCCTTGTCTCCGTCCTTGGCCTGCGCATCGGCAATGGCAATATAGACTTTAGTGCTATCTCCCTGGCTTATTCTTGCGGCTGTTGCTTTAGCCCCCGCCAAATCCCCGGCCGCGAGTTGGTGATGAACGATCGAACTGTAAGCCAAATCCTTGGAACCCTGGCTGCTAATCTGTACCGCCGTCGCCGTCGCTTCGGCAATGTCTCCGGCCTTCGCCTGCGAACTGGCAACCCGAAAGTATACGTACGACTTCTTGTAAGTGTCATGAATCCGCGCCGCTGTTGCCTTTGCCCCGGCAAAGTCTCCAGCCGTTGCTTGTGCGATGGCGATCGCAACATACGCTTCCGTTTTGTCGCTCTCTTCGGTAATCTTCGCCGTTGTCGCCTCAGCCCCGGCAATATCCCTAGCCTCGGCTTGCTTCGCGGCAATTTTGGAGTAGACCGATGCTCTGTCTTGCTCGTTATCGACCTGTGCCGCTACAGTCCTGGCCTTCTCTAACGTCTTGCGAGCACCCGAAACATCCCCGGCCCTCCGTTGTGCATCGCTGATGTCAATGCAGGCAGTTGCCTTTTCCTTTTCTTCCAAAATGGACTGCGCTTCCTTCATTGCCGCACCAAGCAGCTCTCTCGCTGCCACTCGCTGTGCGCGAGTCGAATCGTTTGTGTCTTCGACGCGAAATACCGCGGTGTCTGCACAAGTTCGGGAGACGCGCAGGCCCCGGTAGTAGCGACGGGCTCCAGTCGCGTCGAGGCCACGGCACGCCGACTGGCAGCTCCCACCAACGAAGCACCAGCACCCGCCGCGATGCACGCGGTTCGCGCCCATTGCAGGACCACTCGGATCGTCCACCGCATCAGCATCATACTTAACATACCAGTCCTGGCACCACTCCCATACGTTTCCGTGCATGTCGTACAGCCCAAAGTTGTTCGGCTTCTTTTCGCCTACAGGATGCGTCTTGCCACCCGAGTTCTCATTGTACCATGCGTACTCACCAAGTTGTTTCTCCTCGTCCCCAAAACAAAACTTGCTCGTGCTTCCCGCTCGGCAGGCATATTCCCATTGCGCCTCCGTAGGCAATACAAACTTACCCCCTTGCCCGCTTGCCTTCGTGTTCAGCTTGACAAGAAACTGCTGGCAATCGTCCCAACTAACCTGTTCCACCGGGTTTTTCGGCCCCTTGAACTTGCTTGGGTTGTTGCCCATCACCGCCTCCCACTGCTCCTGCGTCACTTCATACTTGCCAAGGTAAAACGGCTTCGTAATAGTCACCTTGTGGGCGGGCTTCTCGTTATCGTCGCCCATCGTGAAGGAACCGGCGGGAATCAGCACCATTCCCAGCTTTACGTCGTTGCCCAAGTCCACCGAAAGTTCCTTCGGCGGTTCTTGCGTCTTTCCGCCAGCACCGGCTTGCTGTGGTGCTTTCCCGGGCTCCGATGACGTACTCGTGGTTAATACTACCGCCGTTGCGGCGGTGGTGGTGGCGTTAGCGACATGGGAAGCAGAGTCGGAAGGCGTCGCCTGCTGTGGCTCGCTCGTGGTTGATGCTGCCGCTGCCGTCGCGATTGTCGTGTCAACACCCCGGCGACCAGAAAAGGCGAAGAGAGTGGTCACCAACATGATCATTACCACTGTGGAATAGCCAGTCCAAACTCGAATCCAGTTCGCGTTATCATGCGGTGGCAGGGAGGCTCTCAGGGATTTCAGGTGCTCGCCGTGCGATGCGATCTCACTTTGAAGCCTCGTTACTTCTCGGAACTCGGCCTCCGCGCCCGGGGGTGCTGCTCCCAGATGCAACGCCGAATCCGCGAGGCTCAGCGTCAACTGCCGTCGTTCCCTCTTCAAGGGTTCGGTCTCTCCCTTCTTCCGCTCCGGGCCCTCGATTTGTTTGGTCAGCTCAACGATCTGCTCAGTCAGGCTACGGTCCCCCACGCCCGACTGGTACATTTTCCTGCCGAGCTCAAAACGGGATTCATCGAGAGCCTTTGACAGGCTACGACCGGTCCACTGCGATTCGGCGTAATTGAACAAGCGGCCGGTTTGGGCGAAGGTGACTGAGCAAACAGCTCTAGCCTCGGCGGCAACCGGTCGTAGGACTCTCGCCACACCTGACAGAACCGGCGCAAGACGGTCTTTCAAGCCCGGCTTTTGCGCTGTGGGCAAGGGCGGTGGCTCACCGGCCAGAGATCCCGCATTACCGGCTGGCACTGGCGGTGGTTCACCGCCTGGGGACGCTGCATAATCGGCTGGCAAGGGCGGCGGTGCTGCCCCATCTTCGCTTGACCACTGGAACGGATCATTTGATGGTGTTGGCGTGTTGTCTTGTGCCATGGGGAACACTCCTTTAGCCAAAGGCTAATAACTTCCTTCATTTTATAGAGGCGGACAGCACAACGCCATGCGCCCGCCGGAACGACACGTCAAACGGATTGCCGTCGGTGAACACCGGCCGCCCGCCTCGCTCGCGCAGACGCTCATCGCAGGGTGGCACGGTCGGGGAGGCGGTCCCATAACGAATTGCGTTGAGGGATCTACCCCATCTCCTTGCGACCGGCCGCAGAAACCGCTAGTCCGAAGGCATGTTCGTTTTTTTTAACTCTTGAAGGCTCGTTGTTCGACAGTACCCGTTCCCCCGACGTTCTAGGCTGCCCTTCGTGCTGCTCCAGGCCACCGCGACGGCATGGCTAGGATGGCTGGGCTGTCGTCTTGTAGTTCCACTTGGTCGAAGGCGGTTGGATTCACAGTTCTTCGGGCTGCCCTGCGACGCGACCACCCGTAGCCCACCAACCCGATGGTGCCGACGATGAGCAGAGCGAGCGTAGAGGGTTCAGGGACCGGTTGCCAAAGAATTGCGTGTGGATTTCCCCCACTATCGTTTGCATAGCCAACGATGTTGCCTCCGGCGTCAATCGCATTGGCGTAGGCTGACGTGTAACCACCGGGCAGGAACTGGTTGAGGTCCACGGCACTCTCGGCTGTTCCACTCCAGAGAATAGCATGTACGGGCTCACCCCACTTGAAACCATAGCCGACTTGCTGGATGCCGTTGGTATCCAACGCCATTGAGTGAACGAACCCACTGGGATGTAGATCGACGTAGCTCGTGGCCGTGCCGTTCCAGAGAAGAGCATGCCAAACGCCACCCATTTCCGGTGTCTCCCCCCGTCCTACCTGTTGTGTACCATATATTTCATTGGCGATGGACCAGTCAAAACCGGGCGGGTTCAGGTCGATATAGGCGGAAGCGCTGCTGCTCCACAACATAGCGTGAGCACCACCCGTGGGTGTGGTGTCCGCATATCCAACCTGCTGTGTGCCGTTAGTGCCCATCGCCTGGGAACCATAGAATCCGGCTGGGCTCAGGTCCACGTAGTTTGCGGCACTGCCTTTCCATAGCAAAGCGTGAGATTGGCTGCCGGTTCCGACATAACCGTATCCGACTTGCTCTGTACCCCTGACATCCAACGCCGACGTTCGCTCGTATCCGTTGGGGTTCAGGTCGATGTAGGTTGCCGCGCTGCCGCTCCATAATAGGGCGTGCCAACTGCCGCTCATTTCCGGGCTCTCACCACGGCCGACCTGCTGCATGCCATTTGTCGCCTCGGCGATGGACCAGATGTATCCGGCAGGATTCAGATCAACGTACCCGGTTGGATCGCCGCTCCACAACACCGCTCTGGCACCTGTCGTTGGCGTAGTACCGACATAACCGACCTGCTGCGAACCGCTTGTGCCCAATGCTTCGGATGCGCCGAAACCGCTGGGGTTTAAGTCGATTGCTCGGTAAGTACTCGCCTGGGCACTTCCGGCAAATGCGATTAAAAGAGCAATGCACAATCCGGTGCTCCGGAATCGTAGCAACGTCCAGCCCAGCAGCCCGATCACAGCAACACCGAGCAACCCCAACGTCGAAGGTTCCGGCACGACGCTGATAACACCGGTCGTGTACAGGTTGCTGGTGTTCCACCTGAGTCCATTCGGCAACGGAGCGAGCAATAAGCTACTGAAGTGTCCAGTCGTCGTCCCATTGATAATATCGAAGGTCTGACCCAATGTTGGCACAAATTTGTTAATCAAATCGAGTTCCAATGTCCCATCCAACATGCCAGCCTCCGACAGATTTAACACGTCATATTGGCTGCCAGCAGACAGACCGCCCACCTCCATGAGCAATGTGCTGGACGGGGCAAGAGAAAGATATTCCAAGTTCACCGATGCAGGACTCAGGCCAGGAGAATAGGTGCCTGCAAAAGAGACCGAACCGCTGTAGGTTCCGACACCCTTGACAAAGCCGGTCAAGGTTAGTTTGCCGTCAGTTGCATAGACGCTGCCGTTGATGATCGTCGCTTTGGCCAGTAGATTGGTGCTTTCCACGACACCGTTACCGACAATGCTATGGGCGAAGTCGAGCGATAGGCCATTGGCAACGGAAAGCGTGCCACCCGCCAAAGTCGTCAGTGAACCGAGTGCCGCTTGGCTCTTGGAATGGATCGTGACGGTGTGCGATCCAGCGTACAGTCGCCCATCGCTGAAGAAACCGTCGTAGGAGTTACTATCACCTAAGACCAGATTATCCGTGGCTTCGATGGTTGAACCGATGCCCGCTGCCACTGCTCCGTTGACGGTGCCTGAGCCAACAAGATTGCCGCCTAGCGGAATAGTGACCCCGTTGGGGGCAGTCAGGGTTCCACCGCTCAAGGTAGTCAGCACGCCAAGATTGGCGAAGCCCCTAGTGTTGAGGGTGACGGCGTTGGAACCTACGATCAAGGAGCCAGCATGGTTGAAGCCTGTGTAGCTCGTTGAATCGCCAAGGGAGAGGTTGCCTGTGGCCGTGATCGACGAACCGATACTGCCCGCGATGCTGCTGTTGACGCTTCCAGAACCAGTCAGTGTCGCTCCACCCGCGATCAAAACACTGCCACCAGTCAGCTTGCCCGTTACACTAAGCGACCCTTGATTGATCGTTGTCCCACCGGTGTAGGTGCTACTGCCGGAAAGGTTCAAGGTACCGAAACCGCCTTTGATAAGTGCGATGTCCTGACCATTAAGACCTTTGGTAACTGATCCGGCATAAGCGGAACCACCAGAGGCAATGTTCACCGCAAGGATCGTCGGAGTTGGCTGACTGGCGGGGGTGCTATTGTCCGTAATCACGGCTCCGGTAGAGCCACTGACCGAGGGCAGGGTAAGGCCGAAACTGTTCAGATCAACAGTGCCGCTGCTGCCGATTGTTATGCCACCAGTCCCCAAAGCCGCCACATTGCCCAACTGGAGCGTGCCTTGATTGACGGTTGTGCCTCCAGAATATGTGTTTGTGCCGGAAAGCGTCAGTATACCGAGGCCGAGCTTGGTAAGTCCACCCGTGCCACTTTTTAACAAATTAGCTCCAATTCCCACCAAACTTCCATACGTATCAATGAAGGCTCCACCATCTTGGACATTTGCAGTCAGATTAGGCCCACCATTGAAGGAAGTGATATTGTTGCCAATGGATTGGAGCGTCCCCCCGTTGAAATTGAAGGTGGCGGTTCCAGTACCCGCAAGTATAGTTGGGAAAATTAGTAGTCCACCGTTGAGATTATATGTTCCGCTGCTACCTGAGTTGGCAGCAAGAAGTAAGGTACGACCAGGATTAGAAACCGAGTGTGTTCCGCTCGTCTGCGTAAAGGTGCCTGTGCCGGATTCGCCTACCCATTCCCAACCCACGTTTGAAAGCAGACCGCTACTAAGGATGTACGTCCCACTACTACCCGAATTGGTGCCGATATAAAGGCCGTAACCAACCGAATGGGTTCCACCAGATTGGAGAAAAAGTCCCGTGCCGGATTCGCCTACCCACTCCCAGCCTAAAGACCCTGAATTTAAGAGCAGACCATTGCTAAGGTTATATGTCCCACTGCTACCCGAATTGGTACCGAGATGAAGGCCGCTATCAATAGAATGCGTTCCGCCAGATTGGGTGAAGCTGCCTGTGCCGGAGTAGCCTACCCACTCCCAGCCCGAGCCGGTCGAGGAAAGTCCACCGCCAGTCATATTGACTGCTCCGGTGCTTGCTGTACCCGAAGAGGCAAGGTAAAGGAAATTACTCACTTCCCCCGGCTGAGTGATTGTTGCGGTCCCACCGTTAGTGATGTACACAATACCGTTAGGAGGCTCCCCACCAATCCAGTTTCCCGCAACCGACCAATCGCCTGTTGTAACATTCCAGGTGGAGTCAGCTTCAGCAACAGAGGTAAGCAATAGCAACGAACCTACCGTGATGCTGACCGGCAAGCAGGAACGAGCAGCGGAAGCAGCCAGGGTATTCATTTGCAGTGCCACCGACATCAATCGGCAAACCATCATCTTAAACATGTGCTATCTCCTTATGTTGATTGTGTCATAACTCAAATAGTGGTTACCTGTCAGGCGATGATCCGCGTCCGAAACGCCGCGATCAAGCTGCCCGCCGTGCTGGTTCCGTCCATCGCGACGGCATGGACAAAATGGCTGGGCTGTTATCCTGGCTGGCGGCAAACAAAGAATGCTTCTGCCTTCGCCGCCACGCCCAACCCGCCATCCCGATCCCTCCAATGCCTAACAGAACCAAACTCGAAGGTTCAGGCACGACCGCAAACTCGCTATTATGGTCCAAAACTGCCCAAACAGTGTGGTTGGCCGTATTCACGCCATAGTTGCCCAGTGCCAATAGGTTGGAGTTGTACGGCTGGTTTCCCAAATAGTTGGTCGTACCGCCAAAGTTGCCGTCCACCGCGTTGATCCAATGGTCGGCGTTGACGCCCATCCCGCCAAGAAAGCCGTCTTCGCCCATGTCGAGGGAGCCAAGATAGAGCCGATGTTGGGTGATCGCGTCGGTCTCCGTCAGCCCCCAGATGTTCAGCAGTGATGCCGGGTCGTAGTTCATCTGGAGCACGAACCAGTCAGTCTGATGACTACCGTTATGGGTTCCAGTGCCGTTCAGCGCAACGCCGCTGAGATCGAGTACCTCGCTAATGAGTCCGCCACCCACCTGGGTCTTTTCTGCGGCCGAACGAGTCCGCCAAGCCATTGTCACGTCTGCCTGGGTGCTGGAATTGCCCGCGAGCATGTCGGCGGCGGTGGAAAGCTCGCCGCTGGCAAGATTCGTGATCGACGAGCCGAGTCCGGCATAAGTGGCACTTGCCGTCACACGACGGGTGATGCTGGCATCGCCGTTGCCGTTGTCGAATACGCCATCGGCATCTTTGCCGACGAGCAATTTGTCCGAGCCGTTGTTGGCAAGCGAGCCTGTGACCTGGAGTGTGCCAGAGGAGACGGTCGTTGTGCCGGTGTAAGTGTTCGATCCCGTTAGGGTCAGGGTGTTGCCGCCCAACACGGTCAGACCGCCGCTACCCGAGATGACTCCCGAAATTCTGACATTACCACCACCGGTACCAAAGCCGGTCGTGCCATTAAGAATGATCGGTCCAGTAAACGCAGAATCCCCACCGCCGTCATTGCAAAGCGCTCCCTGCCCACTTGGGCCATTTCCTCCGGCAAATACGAGCGGGTTAGTAAGCGTAGGGTCACGGTACGTCTTAACACATGCGCCATTGGCCACAGTTACCGTGACTCCACTGCCACCCCAGTTGGAACTGTCCGCAACTACTCCGTTCGGACCACCATCTGCTCCAAGTCCGCCGGTCTGAACCACGATCGCCGCCAACTGTGGATTCTCGCTGTTCATGAACAAGGTGCCACTACCAGTCTTCGTCAACGTGTGGTTACCTGCGCTCGTCGTGATGGTACCAACGAGGTTGACTTGATTCTCCAGCACGCCAAAAGCACTGTCCGCAGTGATTGTAATGTTGTTGTAAACGAACCCACCACAAATAACGCGATCAACTGCCAACTCTCCTCCAGCAAGAGCAACTGGCGAGAGTCCGAGGGCATGAACAGTGCCAAAAAATCCCTCGGTATCAAGGGCAACCACCCGACCAGCACTGATCGTTGTGCCGCCGCTATAGGTGTTGCTGCCAGTCAAGGTCAGCGTGCCAGCGCCGATCTTAGTTAAATGGATACGCCCCCCAACTAAACCACTGTCTGAGATCGTGCCAGCAAAGGCTGTAGAACTGGAATCTCCCACGGTAAACGTGCATGCCGTTGCCGTAGCGCTGTTCATGACCGTACCAGCTCCGGAAAGCGATGCGATCTGTTGTGAGATTCCGCCAAGATCAAAAACTCCAGCGACACTGATCGAAAGCGGAGTCGTGGTCGGCAGCAGGTTGGCAGGGGAATTCCCACTGTTGTACAACAACTCAATCTGAGCAGCGTTCAGAGCGATTCCATAAACATAAAACTCATCCATCCATCCATTGAACGGGACCGAACCATCGTTTCCGGGGCTCCAGCCGAGGCGAATATGCTGGCCTCCCTGTTCCTTACCATTCATATTCCCGCTTGCCCCATCCGTATGACCGTCCACATAGACCGTCGATACTCCACCGGTACGACTGATCGCCACGAAGTGCCAACTGCCATCATTCACGCTGGTGTTGCCCGTGACATAGCCACCGTTCGGGGGAGCTCCGTTTTGGACCGCACCCATCCGCGTACCGGAACTGCCGTTGCCTTGGCTGAGGTAGAAGGTTTGGTCTCCTGGGTTCCAGCTCAAGTCGCCCTTGTAAAGCAGCGAGGCACCAGGGGTACTCGTCTTGACCCATGCTGCAATCGTATAGGTTGCGCTTCCGCTGAGGCTTGTGATTCCAGAATTGATGTTGACATAAGATCCGGCGTTCCCGTTGAGACTGAGGCAATTTCCTTCGTGACCGCCGTTGACAACGGCGGCGCCACCAGTCAGGATACCGTTCATTCCCAAACCGCCGCTGCCTCCGTTATTGGCAGTTCCGCCAGCGACATCGTCGAACGAATAATAAGCAACCGCGCCAGCAGGGGCACTGACAGATGCTAACTTCAGCGTACCGGCGGTAATGACGGTGGGACCGGTGTAGGTGTTCAATCCCGTTAGTGTCAGGGTATTCCCGCCCAACACAACTAAGCCGCCGCTGCCCGAGATGCTGCCGGACACTGTCATATTGCCGCCAACCGTTCCAAAACCTGTGATGCCGTTCAGGGTGATCGGTCCGGCGAATGTCGAATCTCCATATACCACTAATGCTCCCTGGTTGTTGATTCCGTTGCCGCCTTGAAACACTAGTGGATTTGATATGGTTGGGTTCTTGAATGTCATGACGCCAGCGCCATTGGCGATATTTACGCTGACCCCGCTGCCGCCCCAATTAGAACTATCCTTCACGACACCACTCGAACCGCCATCGGCTCCAAGGTAACCTTGCTCCACAACGATGCTACTAACCTGCGGAGCATAACTGTTCAGATAAAGCGTACCGGTACCGGTTTTCGTGAGTACATGGCTCCCACCACTACCGGTGACCGAACCGATAATATTGATCTGATTCTGTAGCACAGCAACTGTCGAATCCGCGCTCAGGGTGATGCCATTTGCTAGATAGCCGAAGTTGACACGATTGATGGCCACTGTGCCGCCGCTGAGAGTGATTGCCCCGGTTCCAAGTCCGGCAACGGTACTGCCGTTCGCTGACGCATCCTGAGCAACGATCATTCCACCGATAACCGTTGTGCCGCGAGCGTACGTGTTGACACCGGTCAGTGTCAGCTTTCCGCTGCCGGTTTTGGTCAGGCCGATGGTGCCGGTGGTATTTTTGATGACGCCGTCAAACGTGCTGGTGGCGCTGTTGTTGCCAACGGTCAGCATAACTGATCCGCCTGCGCTAGCGTTGTCCACTACGGCATTACTACCGCCGCTCAATCCGTTAATCTGCGCGTTGTTGCCGTTCATGTCTAGCGTGGCTGGGTTATTCGTTCCATCGCTGCCAAACACGAGGTCGCCCGCATTGGTTCCAAAGGGCAGAACATTGTTGGCACCGAGTTGCAGCACGCCACTGTTAACTGCCGTGTTACCCGAGTAGCTGTTGCTGCCAGTGAATCTGATAGTATCGGTGGATTCAATCACCACATTGCCGGACCCGCTTATGGCGGAAGCAATGACTGCTGTAGACTTTGCCACGCCGCCAAAGTTTCCGCCGCCACTATTGAGTACGATGCTTCCGGCAAGGGTGAAAGTTGTATTGCCGCTATACGCCGCCACCCCTCCGTTGTCGAGAGTCAGGTTGTCAATCGTAATAGCAGTGCCGCTGGCACCCTTAAACGCAAGCCAGCTCCGGCCATTCAAGGTGAGCGAATCACCTTGAAAATCGTAATTCAGGCTGGTCTGTGGAGTACGCAAAGTATGGCCAGTAGCAACATACGTGTTGCCACTACTTGGTGCTTGCCCGTTGGACCAATGTCCAGATGCATTGAAGCTCGTGGTACCCATGGCGTCGTCTGCCGTCAACGTGACCACGGCACCATGCCCGTTAGATGCAACTGCCAAGATACCCGCCAGACCAGTCACCAAACCCAACCGCATCAGACGGAACCTCGTTGCTGGGCTTGCAACAGACTGCACGAACGAACGTAATCGGAACATGACTTACCTCCACGGGGCATTGATCAAGGTGATTCGGGCAGGCATATTAGTGGTTTTACGTCTGGATGTCCCTGCGCACAGGGTGGAATAGTCAACTCGGTCCAGCCAATACGACCGGAGACGCCCTCCAGTCTACACAGGGCGGTTGCACAATACCATGAGCCCGCAAGCACCAGACTAATTATCTCGGCCGTGCTCGCCGACGCACAATTCACTGGCCAGTCAGCCCGATTCGACCGGAAATGCTGCTGGCCGCCGAGCGGCAGAGGGGCGTGGGGTGTGGGGCCAAGTAGCTGATCTCGTGTGCGGTGAACGGCTGGCTGGGAGAGTTATGGCTACTGTTTATCAGCGACGTGCTCCGCTCATCAGTGCCTTCCGCAGGCGTGGGGCGAACGAGATTCGGCATAAGTCGTTCTTGGCGCACGAGATAGGGCAACTGATTCACCCAGCAACTGATCACTCTGGTCACCCATGCGAGTGGAAAATCTCTCGGAAAACCGGAAAAGTGAGTGAAATACGGCCCCAGAATCCACTGTGACCTGCCCAAAATGCCGCCATACGGACTATTTCTTGACCAATAACGCTCACCACCGCTTGCCGTATTTGACCGTGTTTTTTGGGAAAGCCTCCGCGTGGACGGTGTTGCGCTCGTCGGCCAGAGGAGGGCAATCGCCCGTTATTGGTTGTGGCGTCCCGTTTCAACGCAGGGATTGCTGCCCAGATTGTGGGGCGGCCCTCAGGCTGTCGGCTCAATGGCCGCCACTGCACCCACGAGGTTTACTGGCGAGCAGGAGGAGGCATGGAGCCAACCACCGCGCGCTCAATCGCCAGTTGTCACGCTTGGAAGGGGCCCACAAGTCCTACGCGCCCAAAGGGGCCCGAGAAAGCCGCAACGGTGCTGCAAGCGGTACCCAGGGGCCGCGGATAGTTCCGACGACTGCCGCTTCCGCGGCGTTGAGGAACGTCTTGATTCGGGGCAGGAATCCCGGGGGCCAGCGGCGGTGGCCGTGTTTGAACATGCACATATAACTGGAACTCGTCCCAAGGACCATTGCCAGATCCACTAGCGTGATGCCCAGAGCGGCCGAGCGCTGTAGTAGTCCCTTGGCGTCCATTTCCTCGCCCGCGTCTCCGTCGCCCACAGGCGCGCTCTTGTCGCAGTCCGCAAAGTGCTTTGCCCATTCCCTGAGAAAAGCGTAATCGGGGAGAGCCCTTATTCGTGTCACAGACAGCCGCCCCAAACCCGATTCCCAGCTTGCCATCCGAATCATCGTCTCCATGTCGATCGCGTGCGGGTAGTCACTTCTGCCAATTACGAGGACGTGCAGCGCGTCCGCAACGTATCGCAGGTCTGCCAGTAGACGCGGCATTGTTGCCGCGCGTTCCTGGTCGGACGCGTAAGCCCGCACGTAGCCAGCTCGCACGATGATGCTGCCCCTGGTGCCCGAGAGGAGGCTATGGCCCCAACTGCGTGGCAAACCGCCGCCATTGACCCAAAAAGGAATTGGGGCCTGATCCTGTCCGGGTACGCTGCCGATGATAAGCCGGACGCTGCTGCCATAGCCGCGTCGCCATCCGCGACGGCCTGGCACGAGCTCCAGCATAAGCATATCGACAAGCCGCCGTTGGCAAGGCGTGAGGGCATCCCACGCCGCGGGGCCAAACAGCCGCCTTAACAGCGCTGTCTCGACCTCGCGCCGTCGGGCGAGAACCTCGTCGCTTTCCGGCGGTTCCTGATAGGCGTACCACGCGCGAGGAGGGACAAAGTCACGAATTATTGGGCTGCCATCCGCTTTTAACATGAGCTGTTGCGACACGATTGTCATTTGGTTTGTAAGTACTGTTTGTCACTTTTGTCGGGCTTGACGGCCGGTCTCTTTCGCCGGACAAAATGTCC
>JBAWVO010000034.1:0-33159 GCA_037147235.1 Planctomycetota bacterium
AAATTGGATACCTTCGGTCGGCGGCGTGGCTCGGTCGGAGACCGGCCACAACAAGGGTTCTCTTGTTCTACCCCTACCTCTGAACAACCGATGAGTGGTAGACTAGATGATTATAGATGCCCGTAGAGACTAATTTTAACACCTCAATTTATTTAATCCCATGACGAATCATTCGGTCCAACGGTTCTGCGTCGCTATTTTGGTTTGGGGAGTGGCTGGGACGTTCTTGCCCGACAGCGGGCGAGAAGCCAGGGCAAAACTGCCCGAATTTGAGACATGGGACGTGGCCCAGGTCAAGGGGCAGCGACTGGGCTATGCACAAACGACCCTCCGCCTGGTCGAAGAGTCTGGCCGGCAGGTGGCTAAGGTGCGGCAAGTCATGAAGCTCAGCTTGCAGCGATTCGGTCAGGAAACTAACTTTGAAGTTGACTATAGCGACACCGAAACGCCAGATGGAGTGCTGATCGACTTTGAACTTGTCATGAAGCAAGGCACGACTCCCATGCGGACCACCGGCAAAGTTGTCGGCAACCGCCTAGAACTGCAAATTCAGTCCCAGGGCCAGAAACAGAATCATTTCGTTGCCTGGCCAGCAGGGGCCGGAGGACTGTTGGCCGGAGAATTGTCGCTCCGCGCCAAGCCGCTAAAGTCGGGCGAGAAACGCACCATCGAACACCTCAACTTCGACAATCAATCCTGCACCACGGAAATGATTGCCCAAAAGGACGGATCTGTCGAATTGCTGGGCGGCAGTTTCCGGCTCCTGAAAATTGATACAGTCGATCGCATGGCCCCCAACGCCCTGGGGCAGCGGGTGGAGATTCGGGGAGCGGTCTGGATCAACGCCGCCGGCGAGGTGCTGAAAGCCTGGGTCAAGCCGATGAATATGGAGACCTTCCGCGTAACCAAGGAAGTCGCCCTGGCCAAAACCCCGTTGGCCAAACTTGACTTGGGCGAGGCGACACTCGTGAAGGTCGATCGGGCTATCCCCCGTGCCCACGACACCAAGCAGGTGCGATATCGAATCCGACTCGAGGACAGCGACCCCGTGGCCGCGTTCCCTGTCGGCCTTTCCCAGCAGGTCAAGCGGATCGATGCGCATACAGCCGAAGTGACGGTTTGTGCCATTCGTGCGAATTCCGGTGAAGATAAAAATGCGGAAAAATCGGGTGCTGCGCCGGACATCGTCACGGATGCAAACCGCAAGCCGAATAATTTTATTCAGAGCGACGACCCGCTGATTGTTGCCCAGGCGAAGGAGGTGGCCGGCGAGGAAACCGACCCCTGGAAGGTCGCAGTGGCCTTGGAAGCCTACGTGCATCGAGCCGTGACGATGAAGGACTTTTCGCAGGCATTGGCCACGGCTTCCGAAGTTGCCCGAAGCCGAGAGGGCGACTGTACGGAACATGCCGTCTATCTGGCAGCCCTGGCTCGGGCGCGGAACCTTCCCGCTCGGGTGGCGATAGGACTGGTTTATATGCCCCAATCGCAGACGTTTGGCTATCACATGTGGACCGAAGTTTACGTTGCAGGCCGCTGGATCGGTTTGGACGGCACGTTGGCCAAAGGCGGCATCGGTGGCGGACATCTTAAACTGACACACAGCCCCTTGGCCGGCGCGGCGGCCTATAGCTGTTTTCTTCCCGTCATGCAGGTCGTCGGGCGACTCAAGGTGGAGGTACTCGGCTGGGAATGAAAATCTATACTAAAATGTTTATAGAAATACTCGCTGTGCTGATTGGTCCAATGGTACTCGACTGGGAATGAAAATCTATACTAAAACGGGCGACGCGGGCGAAACCGGCTTGCCAGGCGGTCGCCGCGTATCCAAAGATGCCACCGTCACCGAAGTCTGCGGAACCGTCGATGAGCTGAACACGGCACTAGGCTTGGTCCGGTCCGCCAAGGTGCCCGACGACATTGATCGCCTGCTGGATCGGATCCAAAGTCAACTATTTGATCTTGGTGCCGAAGTGGCTCGACTGGGGACTGAAACGAATTCCGGCTGCCGAATCGATACAGCCGATGTCCGGGCCGTGGAAGAGGCCATCGACCATTTCGACACGGAACTCCCGCCTTTGCAGAACTTCCTACTGCCGGGCGGAACTTTTGCCGCTGCCGAGTTGCATTTCGCCCGGGCCGTATGCCGCCGAGCCGAGCGGTGGCTGGTACACCTGATGCGTGAAGTGCCGGGGTTGTCGCCGGATATCTTGATCTACCTTAACCGGCTCAGTGACTTGCTGTTCGTGCTGGCGAGGCTGGTCAATGGGAGAGCCGGGCAGGCGGAAACGATCTGGCGGCAGCACGAGTAGGTTCGGCTTACGGCTTACGGTACGGCAAGGGATGCTGGTGCAGCCAACCGATTTCGGCGTCCCATTCGAGGATTGTCGTTGGCCGTTTTGGCACTTCCATGGAAGTCTCGTGCGGAATGTTCCGCGGCTCCCCTGCACTGGAAACTTGGTTCACCGAGGCTAATGAAATGCGACCGGCGGAAAACGGATCGACGGCCGCAAGGGCCGATTGCGTGCTTTCAACGGAAGGCACCATTGCCGGCGGCGCGACGGCTTGCTTGTAAAGCGATGCGAGACCTTGCTGATCCAACGCGGCGTGAATTGACCCCAAGGCTGCAAACAAACCTTCCTGATCGACCGGCTCGGCCGCGTTACAAACGCCAATTACCATGCCGTCGGTCGAGAAGAGTCCACCGCCGCTTCGGCCGACAACCGGTTGCCCAGCCACTTGCAGATTCCACGGTGCGTGGGGCCTGCTGGCAGCATTGCCGCCGCGCTGCTCCAAAGGATCGAGGAAACGATCGAGCGAATTGACTCGACTGTGTTGTACCGTGGGATTGTCGCCATTGTTGCAGCCGACGCTCGTCGCGGCATCGCCGGCACGGATTGTGTAGCCCGGCGGAGCGACGCGGGCAACCATCACGGGACCTTGCGGCCGAAAAGCGACGAGTCCGACGTCGCGTTCCAGGTCATAGGCCACCAGACGGCCAGGCACACGAACGGCTGGCGAAGGACCGTAAACGTCAACTTCAATCTTGCCCGTTCCCTTGGAGTCGCGGAACATGTGTCCGCAGGTGAGTACGAGGGCCTCGCCGCCAGCTCGGGCGTCGATGATTGTGCCGCTGCCGCACGAGAGTCCTTTTGGATCTTCCACGCGGAGCCGAACGCTGGCGGAGAGCATCGCGGCGTCGGCGACCGGGAGTTGTTGCGGCACCGCCGTGTAGGCGACCGGCACAACAGGCGCGCTCACCGCCGTAGAGACGACCGGCACAACCGGCACACTGGGTCCGCCGTTTCCCGCCATACCGCCACGGTAGGTCGGTGCCGTCTGCGCCGGCATTGCTAAAAGGGTGTTGGGGTTAGGGGCCGTGGCGCGGCCAAGACTGCAAAGTTGTTCCAGGCGGCCGATGCTCGTCGGTCCGACCACGCGGCCCGCTTCCTTGCCGTTGACGATCATCACGAAGCAAGGAATGCTTCTGATTCCGAAGCGTTTGGCCAAGTCGCGATACTGATCGACATTCATCCGCCGAACTGGGTATCCTTTGGCAGTAAGCTGCTCGATGGTGGGGTTCATCGAACGGCAGGGGCCGCACCAATCGGCATAGAAGTCCAAGAGCACGGTTTCACCGGTACCGCCGCCAGTGATCGCCATGGCGACCAACGCCGCATGCAGAGAGAGCATAGGATCCTTCCTTACTTGGCCGCCGCAAAAAGTCCCCCGGCTTGATCATCCTGATCTTGGGGACGTGAGAAGCGAGCGGAGGGCCACGAATTCCTTTTCGTTTTTTAGCAGGCGTAGACGCCGGGTAGGGAGAGTGCGGAATTGTTGCCATGGAGGGCAGTTCGCACAAGGGCAATTTTTCGAGAAATACTCGATGGGAGGGGGTAAGTGGTGTTTTGTAGGAAGTTATAGAAAATCAGGGGTATTTACTTGACTCAGATGAAGCTATGCAAGCTAACCTTGGTCGTATCGGTCGATATGTACCTCGCATGTCGAGCGCCACAACCTGACGATCCGAACCCTGATGAAGCAGTTCCCCCGGCTTTCACTGGGGTTCGGCAAGAAGCTGGAGAACCTGGATGCCGCCGTGGCGATCTTCCTGACCTACTACTTTGCTGGCCGACCCGTTTGCCCGGCAAGAGCGATCAAACCCAGCTTCCGGCCGCGATGGCGGCCGGAGTCACCGAAACCCTAATGACGTTTGAAAACCTTTTTGATAAATTTATAGCAGTACGGCCTAGACATCCGCGGCGTTTTTTGGTCAACTAACCCTTGGAGGAAAAGAATGGATGCTTTACACGGCCTGACGGGAATCTATAAGACGATCCTGATTGACCCGCCATGGCGGTTTACGAATCGCACGGGAAAGATGGCCCCGGAACATCGGCGGCTCCGTCGCTACAGCACCATGAGTTTCAAAGAAATCGGGGATCTCCCCGTTGACGAGTATGCTGACAAGCCGAGTCACCTTTATCTCTGGTGTCCGAACGCGCTGCTTCCCGAGGGCCTGCAAATCATGCGCGAATGGGGCTTCACCTACAAGTCAAACATCGTCTGGTATAAAATCCGCAAAGACGGTGGGCCCGACGGCCGTGGGGTAGGTTTTTACTTCCGCAACGTGACCGAGCTTTTGTTGTTCGGCATCAAGGGCTCCATGCGAACCTTAAAGCCTGGTCGCACCCAGGTCAACCTACTTTCGACTCGCAAGCAAGAGCATTCCCGCAAGCCACTGGAAGTCTACGAGATCATCGAAGCGTGCAGCCCAGGGCCATTCCTGGAGCTATTTGCACGCGAGCGACGGAAGGGGTGGGCGCAATGGGGCGATGAAGTCGATACCTACGAAGCACCCGATTACCCTGTCTATAATGGGCACGTTAAGAATGGGGATCGTAGCACCCAAACCCCATCCCGACTAGAAGTAGCGGACAGCCGCCGGCCCCTCCTCCGTTGACTTTGGGGAGGAGCTTGCCGAAGTGGGTCGTATTCATTCCATAGGAAGCACCCTTACCGAGCTTGATAAACTCTTGTTGGAGTTCCCATAGCCGGGTGATAATGACCCCGACCGACAAGACCCCGAGTTGATGCAACAGGCGGAAATTGTTCAGGTCGCGGTCAAAGAACGGGTCTTTGTTGTTCCATTCGACTTCAACGCCGATCCGGTTCTTAAAGTTGTCGATCTTGTGAGTAGGCGTTTCGACGGCCACACCGTCCACCACAACCGCAGTATCAAACGACCGCTCATCCCAGCCCCGAGCATTCAGGTAGGCATCTATGGCCTTGGAAATCGGGCTCTTGTTTCCTCCAGCCGTGAGAACATCGGATCGTTTCAGAACGAACGTATCCAAGCATCCAAGAATGTCCGCCCATTCGTCCGGGAAATCACTTTCCAGGATCGAACAAGCGTGCAACCGTTCCTCAATTTGATACCGGCCACGAACATCGTCGGGAATCAATTCCAGTCCCATGAGCGGGATATTATTGAACCGCGAAGGGTGGGTCAAGACCGATTTTCCTTGACAAACAAATCTTTTCGGCGAAACTGTACCACTACCCACGGTCGGCAGCCCCTTGATTTTGGCCGCACCGGCGTCATAATGGAAAAATCTGAAGCCCGAAAAGGCACTACGTTGGGTGGTCAGGGCGACAGGCTACACTAGCTCGAAAGGGGCAAAAGCATGATCCGAGTAATGATTCTGTTCGCCACGATTCTCGCGACGGCATCGGCTACATGGGCCGCCGAACCGGAAAAACCGAAACTCCCGCCCCTCAAACCGCTCTTCGACTATCCCCTACGCGATACCTCGGTCTGTGTCGGCGGCGATGGACTCTACTACCTCACGGGCACCACCGGCCATCCCACCTGGTGGAAAACCAACGAAGGAATCCGCGTATGGCGTTCGGCCGACCGGAAGACCTGGGAACCGCTGGGGCTGGTCTGGAAAATCGACGACGGCACTTGGCAGAAGCAGAAACATGGTAAAAATCGCGCCCTCTGGGCTCCCGAGATCCACTATGTCAAAGGCACTTTCTGGCTCACTCTGTGCATGAACTTCGGCGGTACAGGCCTGCTCAAGAGTACCAGCGGCAAGGCCGAGGGGCCGTACGTCGATGTGCATCCTAAAGGGCCTCTCACCGACAACATTGATGCCTCGTTGTTTGCCGACGACGACGGCAAAGTGTATTTTGTCTGGCAGAACGGGATGATCGCTCGCATGAACGACGAGATGACCGAGTTGGCCGAGCCGCCACGGCACTTGAAGCCGTCGAACCATAGTCAGGTCGGCTTCGAGGGAGCGTTCCTGACGAAGATCAACAAGCAATATTACCTGGTCTGCGCCGAGTTCATCAAGGACGATTATCACTGCATGATTGCCCAGGCCGACAGCATCTATGGCCCGTACGGTCCGCGTTACCTAGCCATTCCGCACGGCGGGCACAACATGCTCTTCAAGGACAAGGAAGGCCAGTGGTGGACCACGTTTTTTGGCAACGACTCCCACTCCCCGTTTCGCGAGCGGCCAGGTATGTTGCGGATCGATTTCAACGCCGCGGGGCAGGTGCGGCCGATGTTGTAACCGAATCCTGTCGAAAAGGACGAAGACAACGCAGTATTTGTGTATACTTCTTTCCGCTTATGTTTCATCGTGGCGACATTCAAAAACAATATTGGAAAAACTGTCGTTGTCGCATATCCGACACCGTGTTCACGCCATAACGCGTTATTTTGCAATTGGTTATGACTCATGATCACTGATATCTTCTTCGCGTTCTATTCCGGCTGATACCTTTTGCGAGTTTTCCAGCCCATTACCGGATTGGGTCGCATCTGTTCGCTTGGTGGAGGTTACAATGAACTGATGACTAATGTTGCGTGTCTTGAGTTGGGTCTTGTGGCCGAAAGACGACAAACAGAGGACAAAATCATGTCTATCGTGACGATTCAAGAAGCTCAGGTCGGTTTGCCGGACTTGATCCACAAGCTGGTGCCGGGCGACGAGGTGGTGATTACCGAGAACAACCAGCCGGTGGCAAAGCTGGTGGCATCTCCAGTCGACAAGCCACGACCTATCCCGGGCCGTTGCAAAGGGATGTTGACCATTCTGGCTGAAGACGATGAACATTTGGAAGAATTCAAGGAGTACATGCCTTGAAACTTCTCCTCGATACGCACACTCTCCTGTGGTTTGCATTGGCGGACCCACAACTCAGCGGTACGGCCAGGTCGCTCATCATGGCTCCGGCCAACGAGAAGTTGGTCAGCCCGGCGAGCTATTGGGAAATTGCCATCAAGATCAGCGTCAAAAAGTACGCTTTGGCGTTGCCCTACGAAGTCTTCATGCAGGAAGCCATCGACAAGAACGGTTTCGGCTATCTGCACATCGAGCCGAAGCACACGGCAAGGTTGACCACCTTGCCGTTTCACCACAAAGACCCGTTCGACCGGCTGCTGGTGGCTCAGGCAATCGTCGAAGGCATCCCGATCATCAGCAACGATACGGCCATGGATGCCTACGGGATCACACGGCTCTGGTAGTTGGAATTGGAACGACTTGTGCTTCGGTTTGGTGACGTAACCGATGGTGAAATCGAAGTGCAGTTGGAGGCGACTTGCTTCAGTCTTGCAGGAAAGAACGGAGATCGAAATATACCAGTTCGCGGGCGTTTCTTGGCACGTGTCGGCAAGTGCCGGGAGCGTCTTGCTCTGTGATTCAGGAGAAGTTGCCACAGCACGAAGTACGAACGACCAAGAACGCCGAGTTCGTCTTAGGAAATGGCGGAATCTTATGGCCAATCGCGACAACCATTACGAAGCGGCGTTTGAAGCGTATCTCCGTAGTCGCGGCGTGCCGTACGTGGCGGTCGATGAGGCGAAGCGGAGCGTACTCTCCGACGGTGCCTCAATCAAAAGCCTCGACTTTATCGTCTCCAGCCCTAGCCCGGTCCGTTGGCTGGTCGACGTGAAGGGAAGAAAGTTTCCAAGTGGCGACATTCAAAAACAATATTGGAAGAATTGGTCTACGCGAGATGATTTGGTTAGCCTGGCCCAATGGGAGCAGCTCTTCGGGCAGGGCTTCTGCGGACTATTTGCCTTCGCCTATAACATCCTTGGAGACCGCGCCCCGCTGCCTTACGAGCAGTTGTTCGAGTTCCGCAACAAGCTCTATGCGTTCGTCGCCGTGCGTCTTATGGACTACGCCGGCCACGCCCGGCCAATCTCGGCCAAGTGGGATACCCTCGCCATGCCGGCTGCGGACTTCCGCCGACTTGCCCGGCCACTGGATGAGCTACTGGGGCTAGCGGAGAAGAAGCCGGAAGAGTAGGATGGGATTCTTGAGCTTCCGGCGAGCAACGGCTCGCCGCCAAGTTTGTGGTGCGTGCTTCTCGCCTGCCTGGTTCAACTACAACATCTTGGGCAGGCGGGACGCCCGCACCACAATTATCCACAAACCCGGCGAAGAGCCGCAATAACTTTTACAGGAAATATTGAGATCCTTATGAAATCGTTCTTTCACCCGTCGATCTGCCTGCTTACCTTGATGTCCGCCTTGCTTTTGCCCGCTACGAACCATGCGGCCGAGCTCGTTGACAAAACCGACACCTGGCACGGGTTCACGCGTCACCACTTCGTGATCGACGGCTGCCCGGCATGGCTGGTCGAGCCGAAAAATCCCTTGCCCGGCAAACCGTGGTCCTGGTGCATGGAATTTCCCGATGCGTTTACCGATCGCTGTGCGGCGCCGGCCCTGTTGAAGCAAGGCTTCTACCATGCCCACATTGTTGTCGGCAACACGTTCGGCTGCCCGGCTGCAGTCAAACATTTCAACGCATTTTACGATGCCATGCAGGCCCGTGGACTCGCGAAAAAAGCCGTGTTGATCGGCATCAGCCGCGGAGGGCTTTATGCCTACCGCTGGGCGTCGGAGAACCCGGACAAGGTTTCGGTAATCTATGGCGATGCACCGGTTTGCGACTTCAAGAGCTGGCCCGGCGGCAAGGGCAAAGGGAGGGGCGGCCGCGGTGACTGGAACGCGCTACAGAAACATTACGGCTTTGCCAATGAAGCTGCGGCACTTGCCTATCGCGGGAATCCGGTCGATGTGCTGGAACCGTTGGCCAAAGCGAAAATCGCACTGATTCACGTCGTCGGCGATGCGGACGACGTCGTGCCGCCAGCCGAGAACACGGCACTCATCGAAGAGCGCTACCGCAAACTGGGTGGCGAAATTCAAGTCATCCATAAGCCGGGGGTTGGGCACCACCCCCACGGCGTGGACGATCCGGCAACGGTGGTCAAGTTCATCATCGAGCACGCGGCCCCAAGCGTTCCGCAATGACCTCTGGGGCCGGTAGCACCGCGCGGCCTGGGGGTCAAGGAATCACGCCAAGGAATCACGCCAAGGAATCACCCGCCTGATTTTCCTTTATCATGATTCTCTCTCTCTCTCTCTCTCTTTCCGGCATGCCGCCTCCGCCTCATCGCGGCTCAGCGGACGATATTCGTCGCCGACGGCCCCAATCCGCTTAAGCTCCTCGGCATCCTGCGACAGTTCGTAACGCAGAGCCGCCTCGATGTCGTCGGCTGAAATGCCCGGCCAACGCGCTCGATCAAACTCGATCCGCGCGTCCAGACCGTGAATGATCATCACGGCGACGCCGCGTGAGACGAAGTGATCAAGCAGCCCACGAACCGCATCGCTCCGGCTCGCCTCGGAAGCGGGCCGAAAACTGCCTTTCGCAGGCGAGCCGCCCACGCTAAATGCAGGCGAGACGCCTACACTGCAATCCTCCTGGAAAAGGACGACCGGCAGCAGGCGATAGCCGACGGTCACGCTGCCGGCCTCGGTCACTACGATGCCGATCCGATCGGGGCACCACGCCTCGGGCAATGCATCGTACTCGCGCCAGTAACAATCGTATTGGCGACAGACATCCGGCTTTTGTGGGCCGTGGATCGCGCAGCCGGCGGCACCGATGTGACGACACCACGCACCGGCCGGCTTATCGAGCAGCGGCAGAGGAAAAATTTTACAGCAAAGTCGGCAATCGCCGCATGATCGCATGGGACATTAATCGCCGAAAAGCACCATGGCCACGTTTTGGGCCTGGTCGACGGTGAGCAAAGCACCATGCGCTTTGCAAATTTTGCGGACGGCCTGGGTCACCGCGGTATTGACTTCCGCTTCCAAGGCGTCACGCAATTTTTCCGATTTGATGACTAGGTCGACGGCCTTGCGCTCGGTGTCGTCCAGTTCGATCTCCTCTTCGTGCTCGTCATGGTGGTCGTGCTTCTTCGGCGACGACTTCTTCGGCGGTTTTTTCTTGCTGGTCGCGTCGCAACAAGCCTCGCAGACGTCCTTGGCCGCCGATGGCTTTTTCGTCTTTGTTGCAGGGGATGATTTGGTGGTACTGGATTTCTTCTTGGCCATGGGATCCTCGATTGGAGTTTGGAACGTGATCTTTCAAATGGATTAAGTATTCTAAGCGATGGATGATACTGCGTGCAAGTGCCGGGGTGTGCAAGTGCCGGGGATCACGAAAATTGGTTCTTCCGGTTCCATGTGCGGAACGCGAATTGTAGGGTGGGGAGAGCGCAGCGAGCCCCACCAATTCTGTTGCGGTCCGCTTTTGGTAGGGCTCGTTTCACTCTCCCCACCCTACTTCTGCACCTAAAACCGGAAGATCACGAAAATTCTACGCGGCCTTGGGCAGCGTCATATCCAGAGGGGTAAAGCGAGCAAGATATTCCGTGGCGCTCAGATCGTTGATGATTCTTCCGTGATCCATCATGAGCACGCGCTGCGCCAGGCGGATGGTCGAAGGACGGTGCGTGACCAAGATTGTGGTCCGTCCCAAGAGGAATTCCCGCAGGGTTTCCTGCACCAACTCTTCGCTTTGCTGATCGATCTGACTGGTGGCCTCGTCCAGGATAAGAATTCGCGGATTGGCGAGGATTGCCCGAGCCAGGGCGACGCGCTGTCGCTGACCGCCGGAAAGCGAGTTTCCACGATCGCCCACCTGAGTCTGATATCCATTGGCCAGAAAAGTGATGTAATCGTCAACCCGGGCTTGCTTGGCGGCAGCGAGAACCTGCTCGCCGTTGGCGTGCGGGTTGCTATAGGCGATGTTCTCCGCAACGGTGCCCTGGAAGAGAATCGGATCTTGGGTGACGATGGCCATTTGGCGGCGGAGCTTCTTCGGGCTGACGTCGCGAATATCGACGTCATCGATTAAAACGGCCCCGTGTTGCGGGTCGTAGAATCGCGTCAGCAGGTTGACGATGGTCGACTTTCCGCAACCATTTCCGCCAACCAGGGCCACGGTCTGGCCGAAGGGGATTTCAAAATTCACGTTGTCCAGGACGAACCGATCGCCCGTATAGGCGAAACGCACGTTCTCAAAGCGGATCGTGCGAGCATGGACAGGCACCGGCTTGGGGTGGGGCGGCGCGACGATTTCCGGCTTGGCCTCAAAGACGCCGTAAAGCCCTTTGCAGGCGGCCGAAGCGCGGACGAGTACCGTATAGATGTCGCCCATTTTGCGAGCCGGATCGGCTACGCCGGCCAGCATCGCGTAGAACACGAATAGAGCACCGGCCGAGAGCGGTTGGGAGCAGATGGGAATACCCCAAAGATGCGTCTGCTGGTTGAGAACCAGGTAAGCACCGATCAGGATGGCGACTACGATGGTGACGATGCCGGTCAGTTCGGTGACCGGTTTGACGAGCGCGCCGTAGAAATTGATCCTCATCCCCATCCGGTACAGTGCCTGGGTGTCTTGCTTGAATCGGTAGCGTTCGAGCCGTTCGCGATTATAGACCTTCACGAGTTTGATGCCGTTGAGAGTCTCCATGATCGTATCGAGGATGGAGGCCATGCTGCGGCATTCGCCCATGGCGGCCCGTTTGGTTCGTGCGGCCAGGCAGCGAACCAACCACGCGCCCAGGGGTGCCAAGGCGAGCGAGAGAAGCAGAAGTTGCCAGGAAACGAAGGCCGCTCCTACGAGGCAGGCGAGCATCTTCAAAGGCTCGCGGACACTCGTGCCGTAGAGGGTTTCCAGTCCATCGCCGATGAGATTCGTGTTATGGACGATTTGCGACATCAGCGACGACGTGCCATGCGCATCGAGCGTTTTCTGGTCCATTTCCAGCGTGGCACGATAGAAAGTTCTCCGCATGTCCATCAGAGTCCGGCCGGACACGCGCGAGACCAACATCGTGTTGAGGACTAGGCAAACCCCCTTGATCAGGGTTGCAACAATCAGCAGGCACATGACCAAGAGCAGGGTGCCAAAGGCGGTTGCTGGGAGGTACTTACAGACCCACGGCTGAAAGTACTCGGCCGCGGCGAGCGTCTTTTCGTCCCCAGCCTGGCGCGACTTGGCACTCCGCAATTGAGATTCCAGGCTGGCCGCTTCATCGCCTTGGGACTGGGCGATCTGCTGCTCCAACCCATCGATCTCCTGTTGCGACTTCGCCACTGCCGCGGTGGACTGCTTGACCTGGGCGTCGAACCATGATTGGACCGTCTGGCCTTGCATCACGACTTCGACGAACGGATAGACGGTCGTGATGCTGACGCCCCACAGAAAACCGATCAGCAAGGCATTCACCACGGACGCCGCAAGGCTCCACTTGTAGCGAAAAGATTCTCGGATCGCTCGATAAAAACCAGTCATCCATGCCTCCCGTTGTGAATTTTGATCGCCCGGCTTACGCAGCAATCCTCAAGCGGCCACCCGCATTGATCGGGTCGCGGTGCCCTCGATAATTTCTTGATAGTAGGCCAGATACTCGGCCGCAGCTTGGTCCCATGAGAACTGGTTCGCGCGGGCTGCCAGTTGGGCCGGGTAGCTTGGATCGCCCGCAAAACTTGCCATGCCGGCTCGGAATACGTCAAACATCGCCGAGCCATCGAAGGACGTCCAATAAAAGGCCAGCGGCCCGCCGATCTCTGGAAGGCTGGTCGCGTTGGACAGAAAGACCGGTTTGCCAAACCGCATCGCTTCAATGACGGGAAGTCCGAAGCCCTCGGTCAACGAGGGAAAGAGGAACGCCGCGCAATTCTTGTAGAGCCAATACCGCGTCGCGTCGCTGACGATTCCCGGCAGGACCACGCGATCCGAGACGCCCGCTTTGGCAGCTAGGCGACGAATTTCGTTGGCATACGCCGAGCGGTCGTTTCCGGCAATAATCAAATGGTACTGCGGCAGCCGAGTCATCAGGTCGATCAGCACATGGAAGTTTTTTTTGCGAAGAACGTCGCCAATCGAAAAAAGAAACGGCGAACCGTCTGCAAACGCGGGGCGATCAGCCTCTGGATGATTTGTGGCAATGAGACCATTGTAGATGATCCGTAGCGGTTTCTCTCCCAGGTCGAGATGGCTGCGGACCTCCTCGGCGACGAATTTCGAGATCGTGGTGACGGCTACAGCACGATCAACGAGGGCCTGCACACCTCGAAGCTTGCGATGCCAAACCTCGGGCGGTTTTTCCCTCAGAAAGTTGAGGTCATGGATGGTCAGCACGACCGGAATGCGTTCATCGAGCGGAAGGTATCTTGTATTCTGGGTTGTTGCATGCCAAAGGGCGTACCGCGGCGTCCGTGGCATCAGCCGGGCCAGCCACGGGCGATAGTAGCGATGGATTTGCTCCTTCATCCAAGGGAAGGCTGCGATTTTCGGAAGTGGCACGTCGGACATCAATTCCCGCACACCATAGGGCACGAACAATTCGGGAGCGACCGCCGCTTGGGAAGCGCGGGCCAAAGCCCGGCCGAGATAATACGAGAACTGCCCCAGCCCACAATAGAGCGACTTCAAATTGGTTAGGTCGACGGCGACTCGCGAAACTTCGTCGCGTGAACGATCAACGGGCGCTATTGCGTAATCTCGGTCCGCTGAATTTTTTGAGTTTGCCCAGAGCATGATACTAACCGCAATTAGCGGGAATTTTGGACATCAGGGCCTAGTAGTTCGGTTGTTTCCAAACGCCATGCATAGAAGCCGTAAATCCTTACCGGGTTGCGAAAAACCGCTTTCAAAGCAGATGATTCGGTCATTCAGGGTGACACAATGAGTAAATTCGTTAAAATCTATTGCTCTACCCCATCTTAACGCAAGGAAGCCGATATTCTTCTTCGTAGGGGCAGTTTCCCCACTCCAAGGGAAAACAAGGGAGGAAAATACGCTCATCGGCGGTATCTGTCAAGCTCGATTGCGAATACAACCGTTGGAGGGGTGGTTGCATTCGCTTTTCGGGGCTATCCCGATACTCTGTCCTACATCCTCCGGCCCCCAAAACAGGGAGACCAGGGGAGAAATACGCTTGCTTTCGCCAATCAATTCGATTACGCTAGCTTTAGGAACCATCGGAACTTTCCTGCTTTTAACATCCTCACGAAGGGTTTGCCATGCGAGTTAGCCATCCGTTCATGCATCGCCATTTCGGTCTTTTGCCCACCGCGTTATTCTTTTTTGCCGCCGCTGCCCTGCTCTCGCCAGCATCGCTTAACGCCCAAGTTAATAACAATAATAACAATGGATTCATCCAGCGCAACGTCGGCGGCATCTCGATCAAGTCCGACGGGCTCATCGAAAATGCCGGCGTTGACGCACTTGGCAAACTCGCCGCCGAGCAGGCGCGGTTGGTCAAGAAAGTCCCGACAGACCTCAATGCGGCTGCTTCACTCCGCAAGGTCTCGCTCCGCGGGCTGGAAGAGGCCGTTGAAGAGTCGCTCAAGTCCGGCAAGGCCCTGCCCGATGAGGTTGTCCTCCTGGCCGGCCTGCAAGACATTCGCTATGTATTCGTCTACCCCGAACAAAAAGATATTGTACTCGTCGGTTTTGGTGAAGGCTGGCGGATCGACGCCCGCGGCAATATTGTCGGTATCACTACCGGCAAGCCCGTGCTGCTCCTGGACGACCTGCTCACCGCACTGCGGACTGCCGAATCTTCGGCCCGATCGGGCATTACTTGCTCGATCGATCCGACACCGGAAGGAATTCAGCAACTGCGTGCCCATGCGGCCACATTGCAGACCATGAACAACAAGAAAGGGATCTCTTCCGGACTGGAAAAGGCATTGGGCCGGCAGCAGATCACCTTCACCGGCGTGCCGGCGACGAGTCACTTTGCCAGCGTGCTGGTGGCAGCCGATTATCGCATGAAGCGTCTGGCGATGAATTTTGAACCTTCGCCGGTCCACGGCATGCCAAGTTTCCTGCGCATGTACACGGCGACGGGTGTCGGCATGGACAACATCCTGCAGCGGTGGTGGCTGGAGCCGAAATATGAGTCGGTGCTCCGCTCGCCCGATGGGCTGGCCTGGGAATTCAAGGGCGCGAGCGTGAAGTGCATGACGGAAGAGGATTTCGCCACGGCCAACGGTCAGCGCGAGCACACCGGCAAACCGAGTGCTTTGGCACAGAAGTGGGCCGACAACATGACCAGGCATTACGACGAACTGGCCGTAGCCGAGCCGATCTTCGGCGACCTGCGCAACTGCATGCAGTTGGCACTGGTCGGTGCCCTTGTGGCCCATGAGCGCCTGGCCGACAAAGCCGGCTGCAATCTGCCTGCTCTGATGCAGGAATCGACCTTGAAAACGCTCGAATTCACAGCCCCCAAGCAGGTTGACAGCCGCGTCAGCATGATCAAACAGGGTCATAATTGGATCATTAGTGCTTCCGGCGGCGTCAACATTCGCCCCGGCGAAATCGTCAGCCATGCCCGCGAAAATTCCGCTCCCGCCGAAGCACGCGCCAAGGCCCAAAACTCCGGAAAGTCCGTCTTGTACTGGAACTGAGAGACTATCCGGAAAATCGAGAAACGAGAAGTGGGCTTTTCGGATGGCCCATGAGCGGTAGCACGGAGCAACGAGGATGGCAATGACCCCCAGCGGCAAAATTTCCGAGAACCCCCAAGAACAACTGCCCGACGTGCCCCGTTTTGAACAAACGCTCGGCCGGCTGGAGGAGATTGTTTATCTACTGGAGGAGGGGAAGATCGGTCTCGATGAGGCCCTGGGACGTTACGAAGAAGGCGTCGGACTGCTGCGAAAGGCGTACGAGCTGCTCGAAAAGGCCGAACGGCGTATTTCACTGCTCAGCGGCATCGATTCGGAGGGAAATCCCATCCTCCGGCCTATCGAGGATGCCGCCAGCTTCTCCGCGGAACAAGAAGTCGCCGGCTCGGCCACGGGTATTCGCGAAAAGACTACCAGCCGACGGGGGCGACGGCAGGTGGATATGGATTCGCCGTAAGCGGGGGAATTAGGTCTGTGTTCAGTCCAACCATAGAAAAACTCTAGCGTCGCTTCGTAGAGCGGAATTCATTCCGTTGCTTTGTTCGTAGAACGGCCCTGTCCAAACTTTGCACTCCGCCATAGTGTGTGGCAAGATTTTCTGGCAGACGGACACCACCGTGGCACGGGCATCTTGCCCGTGTCGAATTCCACGGGCTGGAAGCCCGTGCCACGCGCTTGCCAGAAAATCTTGCCACACACCCGCCATAGACCTCCGTGCGATATTGTCTTAGAATGTTCTGAATGGTCAAAACCCTGCCATCGTCTCTCGCTCCCTACGTGGATCGTCTTGGTCCTGCGATCGAAGCTGCACTGCGGAAAATCAGTTGCCTGCCGACGGGTTGCCCCGATCAATTACGAGAGGCCATTCGCTACAGCCTCCTAGCACCTGGCAAACGCCTGCGGCCAATGCTCGCGCTGATGGCTGCGGAGGCCTGTGGCGGAAGCCTGTCGGCGGCAATGCCGGCCGCGTGCGCCGTGGAGATGATCCATACCTATTCGCTCATTCACGACGACCTTCCCGCCATGGACGACGACGATCTCCGCCGTGGTCGGCCGACGTGCCACAAGGTCTTCGGCGAGGCGATGGCCACTCTGGCCGGCGATGGCCTGTTGAGCTTGGCCTTTCAGGTGCTGGCCGAAGGTATTCGCCCTCAGACCGTGGCGGCCACATGTTGCGCGGCACTGGCCGAGGCATCCGGTCCTTGTCAGTTGGTGGGTGGGCAGGCCGACGATATTGCCCAGAGTCAGGCTGGAAAGCCTGACGTACCGCCGCCTACAAGTGGTCAGGCTGGAAAGCCTGACGTACAGCAGCGACTCGGACCAAGCGGGGCCACGTATGACCGCGAACATCTCGAATCGATCCATGCCCGCAAGACCGGCGCAATGATTTGTGTCGCCCTTCGATTAGGCGGAATGACGGCCGAAGCCGCGCCGGAGCAGTTGAAGGCATTGAACGAATATGGCCGAAGACTCGGATTGGCCTTTCAAATCACCGACGACCTCCTGGATGTCCGCAGCACGGAAGAAAGCATGGGCAAACGCGTGGGGAAAGATGCCGAAAAAGGCAAAATCACCTTCCCTGGCCTGCTTGGAGTTGACGAAAGCGCGGCGTATGCCGCACAATTGATCGCGGAGGCGTGTGCGGCATTGGAGCCGTTGGGATCTCAGGCCGAGGGCCTCGTCACGCTTGCCCGTTATGTTCTGGAGAGAAATTCCTGATGGACAAAATTCTTTCCACGATTGGCTCTCCGAGCGATCTGCAAAAGCTGTCGCAGCAGGAACTGACCCAGTTGGCGGCCGATATCCGTGAGGCGCTTTGCGGCCTCGCTTCGCGACGGACGGCCCATTTTGCCTCCAATCTGGGGGTGGTCGAGCTGACTCTGGCTCTGCACACCACCTTCGACTTCAGCCGCGACCGGTTAATCTGGGATACCGGTCATCAGATCTATCCGCATAAGCTGGTAACCGGACGCTATAAGGACTTCCATTCAATGCGCGTTCGCGGCGGATTGATGGGATACCCCAACCCGGCTGAAAGTCCGTACGATCTGTTCCTTACCGGCCACGCCGGCTGCGCCATCAGTTGCGTCCTGGGCATGCGCTGTGCCGATGACCTGCTGCGGCCGGATGAAAACCGTTACTCCGTGGCGGTCGTCGGTGACGGGGCATTCAGTTCCGGCGTCGTCCTGGAGGCATTGAATCACGCCGGCGGCCTGAAGAAAAATCTGATCGTCATACTCAACGACAATAAGATGTCGATCTGCCCGCGAGTCGGTGCTCTGGCGGAATCACTGGATCGCGTGCGGACGAACTCGCTTTATACGACTATCAAATTGGAAGTGCAAAAGATGCTCGCCCGGGTGCCGGTAATCGGCGATCCGGTGGAGCGGTTCTTGCACCAGGTCAAAGACGCCGCCAAGGCCGGCTTGGTGGGTGGGATGCTTTTCCAGGATCTAGGCTTCCACTACCATGGTCCTGTCGATGGCCACGACATCCGGCATTTGCAGAAGTATCTGGCCATGGCCAAGCAGGTCAAAGGCCCGGTGCTTCTCCACGTGGTGACGGAGAAGGGGCACGGCTACGATCCCGCGGTGGAAGACCCCGCTTTGTTTCACACGCCGGGTCCGTTTTCCCGCGATACTGGCGAGATTTCCTTCAAGAGCAACGGCGCGCGGCCCTATACGGCAGTCGCGAGCGACACGCTGCTTCAGGAAATGCGCCGCGAAGGCTCGCGGGTGGCGGTCATTACGGCTGCCATGTGCCAGGGTAACATGCTCGAGCCGATCCGGGATCAGTTCCCCGACCGATTCTTCGACGTCGGCATCTGCGAATCGCACGCGGTCGCCCTGGCCGCCGGCATGGCCAAGGGCGGAATCCGGCCCGTGGTTGACATCTATAGCACGTTCATGCAACGGAGCTACGATCAGATATTCCAGGAGGTCTCGCTCCAGGACTTGCCGGTGACGCTGCTGCTGGACCGTGCGGGTGTGGTAGGACCTGACGGCTCGACGCACCATGGAGTGTTTGATATCGCCTATCTCCGCGTCTTCCCCAACCTAGTCATCATGTCCCCAGGCGACCAACGCGATTTGGAGATGATGATCCCCTGGGCCTTGAACCACGATCACCCCACCGCGATTCGCTATCCCAAGGCCAACGTGGTCCCGGTGTCCCGCGATGTGGCCCCCCTCGAACTCGGCGAATCGGAATTGGTCCGGCCAGGCACCGATGGCGTGTTGATCGCTTTCGGTCCCCTGTTGAGCGAATGTATTGACGCCGCGGAAAAGCTCGCTGAAGAAGGTCTTGAACTCGCGGTGATCAACGCACGTTTTGTCAAACCGCTTGATACTCGGGCGATCCTCCAGGCCGTGCGTGAACATCCTTTCGTGGTCACGGTGGAAGAAGGCTGTCTGATGGGCGGCTTCGGCAGTGCCGTGTTGGAAGCTGCCAACGATGCCGGACTCGACACCCGCCATATTCGCCGCATGGGAATTCCCGATCAGTATGTCGAGCACGCCGATCGGTCGGAACAGTTGGCCCACCTGGGACTTTCCAGCCGGGGCATTGCCGAAACCTGCCGCAAATTGGCTAGCTTGGCCCCTCCGCGCCTCGCCGCGGGCGGCGCACGGTCATAGTTTTTACGCTCACCAATATGTCACAGTGAAGGAGAGCTGATGACCAATTTGCAAAGTTCATTGGACCGCAACTTATATGACATCGTGATGGAGCACTTGGCCAAGTTGGCAAAGTATCTTCCTGGTCCGGTGAAGAAAGCCGGCGGCACGCGAGATCAGTTGATCCAGTATTACCGGAACGACCCAGTCTATAGTATCTTCGGGCTCGATACGCTGGAATATCTTGCAGCGACGTTGGCAGGTGGCACGGTCACGAGCATTCACCGAAAGCTGGGCGACATCTACGAAAGTTGTATTCGTGCTGTTTTTTCCCAAGTTTTCAACCTCACCCCCGATCAAGTAGTTTATAGTACACCGATTTTATCCGGTTCTACCGAGGAAACCCGAAGTGCTGATGTTTATCTTCAGTTCGATCTGCTGCCCTCCGATGCCCGGCAGCGTATTGGCAAGTACTGCCGCGATGAGTTGAGGCGATTGACTTCAACGCCTCAGATTAAACTTATTGGAGTGGGAATGGAAGTACGTCATTGCTACGCTACGGGCGATAGCAAGCGCACGCAGGCTGATGAAGCCATGGCTCGGCATCTTCTGGTGAGCGGAATTCTCCCGATCATGCCGCTCTTCTGCAACCAGAGCAACCGCGGAATTGTCGCTCGCTACCAAAGTGTTTGGGTGATTAAACAAGGCATGGATAGTTACGATATGGTACGAAATATGTCCGGGTATGATTTTTATGATTTCCTGCTCCGGAACAAAGACGATTTCCGTAAACCGGTGCTGGCATTATTGAGGAGTTTGTCGCCGTGACGCAACGAACGCTCTTCAATCTTGCCCCAAGCTTCACGAATCGAAGCGTGAAAGCCGTAACTTTTCAAGGCAAGCTGGATCTGCCCATTCATCGCTGGTATCGCCTAACTCCGAGCTTCTCTCCGAAACTCGCGGGTGATATTGCTGAGGAATTCTCGTTGACTGGAAAAGATTTTTGTCTCGATCCTTTTAGCGGCGTGGGCACAGTTCCTTTGTGCATGAAATACCGCGGAATACCCTCGTGTAGTGTGGAAATTAATCCATACTTGCACTTCGTGGGAACCGTCAAGACCCGTACCTATCCCGGTTTGGAAGCGGCTAAGAATGTTTTTCACGACTTCGGTGCCGCGGCAAAACGCGAACTCGCCAAATTGCCCGACGAACGGCACGCCCAAGCGTGGCTCACCGAAAATGTGGCCTTTGTGCCGACCTTGCACAATATCCACCGCTGGTGGAACAGCGGAAACCTCATGCAACTGGTTCTATTGCGGAAGCTCTTGCTATCGGATCCCGCAGAGACGGTTTACCAGGACCTCCTGAAAATGGGTTTACTGGCCATTCTTATTCCGGTCAGCAATGCAAAACATAACCATGTATCGCTCACGTTCGCGGATAAGCCGCTGCCAATGGTGGATGTAGGAGCAGTCCTGCAGCAAAAATATGTTGAAATGCTGGATGATCTGCGCGCCGTTGCCAACTTGCCTTCCGCCAACGCTGTGGTTTATCGTGGCAATAGCAAGAGTCTCACGTCAACGCTCCCGAAGAATCTGGAGGTCTCGGCAATTATCACCTCGCCTCCGTATCCCAATCGATTCAGCTATGCCCGCGAAACCCGGCCCCATTTATTCTTCTTCGGATTTATCGAGGATGCCGAAGCAGTAGGCCAGTTGGAAACCGATGCCATCGGGGGAACGTGGGGTAAGGCAACTTCGGTCCTTTCAGCAGGAATTGAGCCGAAGTGCGAAATTGTAGCGTCCTTACTAAAGCCCTACCTCACTGGAATCGACACGAACGGCGGCCTGATGGCACATTACGTCACGAAATATTTTAACGATATCTATGATCACGCCCACGAAGTGGCCAAAGTTTGCCGAAATGGCGCCCGCCTAGCGTATGTGATTGGAAACAGTAAGTTTTACGGCTACCCCCTGCCAAGCGATGAGATATTAGCCAACCTCTTCCAGCATTTTGGCTTCAAATTGGATCGAATCGATAAGATGAGAAAACGCCAGAGTAAAGCGGGACTGTACGAAGCTGTCGTGTTCATGACGAGGGAGTGACAAACACCATGACGCACCCTCCTCCCCAATCGATTTCCTTTCCTCGCGGCCAGCGGCTCCGCGTCATCCTGCTAAGCACGGGCCAACGTCCCCACTTTCTGGACGAAGTCGAGCGGCTCCGACCGGTCATCTCGCAATTCGCCGACATCGTCGTCGAAGATTTCGGCGGCCAGGAAGACCTCGCGCGTGTAGAAGCCGACTTGGCCATCGTTCTCGGTGGCGACGGCTCGATTCTGCGTGCTGCCCATCAAATGGGCCAACGACAACTGCCGGTTATTGCCGTCAATCTAGGTAAGCTGGGGTTTCTGGCTGATGTTTCCTCCGACGAACTGCCGAAAATCCTCGGGGAATTATCTACCGGGCGGCTGCAAGTCGTCGAACACCTGATGTTTGACTGCCAAGTTATTCGGAACGGTATCGCTGAATTTCAGCAGATGTGCCTCAACGAAGTCGCCGTGCGGACCGGGCCGCCATTTCTTCTGATGGATATCCATCTTTACGTTGACTCGGAATTGGTAACAACGTATAGTGGCGACGGTTTGATGATTAGCACGCCCGTCGGGTCGACGGCCTACAGCCTTTCGGCGGGCGGCCCGATCCTGCGAAAGGATCTGGAGGCGGTGGTGATCACGCCTCTGAGTCCGCACACCCTGACAATGCGTGCGGTGGTCGATTCGGCCGAGCGCGTTTACGAGATGGAGGTCGTCCAACCGCATCCGGAAACATCGGCCGTGGTTGATGGTCGCGTGTTATGTCAACTGAAACAGGGCGATCGCATCCGCGTGACCCGCGCTCCCGTGCGATTCAAGCTCGTTGCTCCTCCGGGCCATAGTTACTATCGCACCTTGCGGGAAAAACTGAATTGGGGCGGACAGTTTTCCCGTAGAAACGAACTGAACTCGCAATAAAAAACAGTTATCTCGAAAGGAATCGAGGAATGAAGATCGGCATGGTTGCTGGTTCGTTGTTGTGCGGCGCGGTTTGCCTCTCCTTCACGGCGGCGGGTGCCGAAGAGCCGAATGGGAAGCAAGCAGAGTCCCAGGAATATCTTCTCCGCTATCAGTTTCATCCAGGCGATGCACTCCGCTGGACCGTGGTCCATCGCTGTCGGATCCGCACTTCGGTCTCCGGCAGCACGCAGACGGCCGAGACGACCACCACCTCGATCAAGGTCTGGCGCGTGTATGAAGTGAAGCCGGACCGTTCGGTTGTTTTCGACCACCTGGTGGAAAGCGTCGATATGCGGCACAGCCTCAGCGGTCGCGATGAGGTTCACTACAACAGCCGCACCGATCCCTGCGCTCCCCACGGTTTTGAAGACGTAGCGCGTGCGGTCGGCGTGCCGTTGGCCCTGGTGACCATCGACAATCAGGGGAAGGTCTTGCGGCGAAAGCAGAACTTCGTCAAGGCCTCGGTGGCAGGGCAGGGAGAGATCACGATTCAACTCCCCGAACATGCCGTGGCCGTGGGCAATCGCTGGTCGGGCCAGAACAACCTCGACGTTCCGCTCTCCGACGGCAGTGTGCGGCGGATCCGCGCCATGCAGAGCTATAAGCTGGAGAGCGTTCGGACGGGCATTGCCACGATCTCGATGTCGACGCAAATCATGACCCCCATCCAAGATCCGGCCATCGAGGCCCAGGTGCTGCAATACGAGACTTCCGGCAGCGTCCGTTTTGACATCGATCGCGGCCAGATTCTTGGCCGCCAGATTGACGTCGACAAGAGCGTCGTCGGTTTCCGCGGCGAAGCCAGCAGCATTCGCTACATCGGACGCTCGACGGAGGAGTATCTTGCCACTCCCGAGAAAGTCGTTGCGACGAGCGCGACGCGGTAGAGTGGAAGCATGAGGTTCTTCGGAACAGAATATACGTCATGTGTTCCGGGAATTTCTTCTGATATCTCGGTATCCCTTTGGCGTAGGGAGATGGATGGGCACTTCGACAACAAGCCCGTTTTCATGCCCTCTTGACATGGGCATCCCACGGTTTATGCTGGTAACATGCCGTTCCCGCCCTTCCGGCACCCGGTTTCGTGGGAAAAATCATGTTCACACCTCCATTTCAACTTCTCCGCCTGACGACCAAAGACGGTTTCTCGGAGCTTCCGCATTGGGACCCCGAGCGGCGCGTTCTCCGCCTCGGTGCTCGCGTAGTGAAATACTTCCGGCAACCTTCGGCAAATCAAGAGGCCGTGCTATCGGCCTTCGAGGAGGCTAATTGGCCGTCACAGATCGACGATCCCATCCCACCTCGCGATGAGCAGGACTCCAAACGCCGGCTTAACCGCACGATCGAGCGACTGAACAAGCATCAAAGTGAGCACCTGATTCGTTTCCATGGCGACGGCACCGGGCAAGCGATCTGCTGGGAGCCGCTGTCGGCACCCGCAAGAGTGAAGGTCCGCCGCGCCGCGTAAAGGGCGGGGGGATTGACCGCAGAGGACGCGGACGGACGCGGAGGGGGAGAGGGAACCACGAAAAACACGAAAAACACGAAAAAGGAAGATAAAATTGCGACAGAAAGATGGAGAGCAGAAAGATAAAGACAGGGGGAGAAAGGGAGGAGGATTTAGTGCTGGCCGCTTGCGGCTTCGCGATTTTAATTATCCGCGAAAGAGCGCAGAGAACGCGAAAGAATAATCTTTTGCGCTCTCTGCACTCTCTCGCGGATAAAAAAACATCGGACAGAAAGATAAAAGACAGGAAGATAAGGACAAGAAGGATATTCATCTTCTCCTATCCGTGCTATCCGTGTTATCCGTGGTTTCTTTCTTTATTTCTTATTTTTCTGTCCCTCATTTTTCTGTCGAAAGAATTGATTCGGATTTCAGATTTTCGTAGCCTCCCCCCATACGGGCGAGAGCGTGGGTAGACAAGAAGAACGCCGTGCGCCATTCTTGTTGCACGGGCCGATTTTTCGCCCTGTCAACCCGCACCCCTTTGAGGAGCACCTACGATGTCTCGTTCAGCCCGAATTTTCATTTCCGCCATGATCCTTGTGGCATTTTCCGTCCGCGGCACGACTGCCTTGGCGGGAACGGCCTATCTCTGGCAGCCTTCGGCACCCAGCACGTATAGCTGGGTTGGTCCGGCCAACTGGTCCCCTGCCATCGGCTACCCCGGCAGTGGCGCGGCGGTGGACGACACGGCCGATTTCAGCCAGCAGAACATTGCCGGCGACATCGCCGTCACGCTCGACGGCAACAAGACCGTCAACGGCCTGCTGTTCGGCGATCTCAATCCAGCCTCGGCCGGCGGTTGGGCGATCAATGCCGGAACGCCCATCAGCAGCGTCCTCACCTTGGGCGGCATCACGCCCACGATCACCGTGAATGCCTTGGGCACGGGCAAGTATGCCTCGATCAATGTACCCATCGCCGGGACGCTCGGGCTGGTCAAGGCCGGAAGCGGGGTCTTGATGCTCGCCGCCAGCAACACCTTCACGGGCGGGATCGCGATCAACAACGGAACCTTGATGCTGGGAAATTCCGCCGCCTTGGGCGGCAATAACGTGACCATCGCCTCCGGTGCGGTCCTCCAACTTCTGGGCAATTCGATAACGACGGGATTTTCCGGTACGGGCATCGTAGAGAATGGAAGCAGTACCAGCGACGCCACCTTGGTGATTCTGGCCACCGGCCAGAGTGTTCCGGGCATCCTCCGCGACGGCTCGGGCGGCAAGAAACTCTCCTTTGGCATGGACAGCACCAGCTCGCTCACGCTCAATCCGAGTACGCCGCTCGGCTATACCGGGGCGACGATCGTCAAGGGCGGTCAGTTGATTGAGAATTTCACCAAGCTGGGTGCCACGACGAATCTGATCAATAACGCATCGATCCTGACCATGGGCGGTTCGGCCTTTGCACAGAACCCAACCTTCACGGTCGCCGGCGGCAGCAGCCCAGTTAGTCAGACGTTTGCCGGTCTGGTACTCAACGCGGGCCAGGCGGTCATTAACCGGTCGTCCGGCACGGCCACGATCAACGTAGGTACCATCACCCACAATGCGGGCGGCACGATTGATTTCAGCAACAACGGCGGCGCAACGATCACCACCACGCAGTCCAACACCAACGGCATCCTGGGCGGATACGCCACCTATGGCAATAATTGGGTCACGACGAGCGGCGGCACCGTGAGCGCGTATTCCGGATACCAGACCAGCAACAACATGAGCACGTGGTCCGCCGCCGACAACATCATGATCCAGAACACCCCGACCGGTGCGCTGGGAGCGACGAGCCTGAATTCGCTCTTTTTCTACGGCCCGTACACCTTCACGATTCCCGCCTCGACGACGATGCACATAACTTCCGGCGGCATCCTCGCCCCGTGGGGCGGTACGATCAGCGGTGGCACGCTCGTCAGCGACAATGCGGCCAACGACTTGATTGTCACGCTGCCGTATGGCTACACAACGGTTATCAACTCGGTGCTGGGCAATGGGGCCAGCGCACTGACCCTGGTCGGCTACGGGAGCCTGCAAGTGAACAATCCGGCCTACGGCGGAAACACGTACATCAACGGCGACACGCTCATCTTGGCCCCCAGCACCAATTGGACCTGCGCCGCCGCGATCACTGGCCCGGGCAACCTGACCATGAGTGGAGCCGCAAATCTCACGCTCAGTGGCACCGCTAACAGTATTCTCGGCAACCTCTCCGTCACCGCCGGCAGCCTGACGGTTCCGGGTGCGATCAATGCGGGAAACGGAACCACGATTTCAGGTGGGGCAACGCTCACCATCGGTGGCGGCACCTTGCAAACGAACAATGGAGTGACCGTCCGGGGCATCGGCAGCCAACTGATCCTGCACGGCGGGCTCATCAATGCTTCAAATGGGTCAGGCACATTCAGCCAAGGTGGTTCCGGCATTCAAGACGGCGGTACAGCCAATTATAACGGGTTCAATCTCGGTAACACGGCACCTGGGGGAACCTATTCCATCAGCGGTACGGCCCAGGTCAGTACGAGTGGCTCGTGGAGGGTCGGTACCAACAGCGGTAACGGCACACTCAACCTGTCGGGTGGCACACTCGACTTGACCGCAGTCGGAGGGGCACAAATAGGCACCGACAGCAACTCCCGTGGCTGGATCAATCAGACCGGCGGATTGCTGATCCTGCCGAACGGGGCGGACTTCCAAATCAGCACGAGCAGCAGTGCCAACGACAACCGCTGGGACGTCAGCGGGGGAACCGTGGTCAATGCTTCCGGCAATGCCCGGAATTTCATTGTCGCCAGCAGTGGCAAGGGCACTTTGAACATCACCAACGGCTTGGTGCTCCTAAACAACCTCTCCAATGGCGTCTACGTCGGCAACACTAACAACGCGACGATGCCGGGATTCCTGACCATCAGCGGCGGCAACTTCACGATCAGCAACGGCAAGAACCTCTATCTGGGCAACGGCGGCACATATGCCAGCGGTTCCGTCGCCCTGTCCGGTGGCACGCTGGCCGTCAGCGGGACAGTGCTGCGAGGCGTGGGCCTTGCCAGTTTCAACTTCTCCGGCGGAGTCTTGCAGCCGGGTAATATCGACGCGACCTTGGGCGACATCGCGCAGACGGCCAACAGCAGCCCGAGCACACTTGACGTGACGCCCTATGACACCACGATCAATGTCAACTACGCGGTCTACGGCAGCCCGAGCAACGCGGCCACGGTGAATATTTCCACCGGCAGAACGCTCACCATGGCCGCAGGTAAGACGCTCACCATCGGCGACTATGCACTGCTGAGCGGCAGCGGAACACTGACGGTCACCAACACCGTCAGCACGCTGAACTACGCCAGCCGCGCCGCGAGTACCTTCGCCGGCTCGATTATGGGTAGCGGTGGCCTGACCAAGGGCGGCAACGGCACGCTGACCTTGAGCGGAACCAGCACGTATAGCGGAGGCACGACCCTGACGGCCGGTACGCTGGTGGCGGCCAATGCCGGCGGATCGGCAATGGGCACAGGTGTCGTGTTGCTCAACGGTGGCGTGCTGGCGAGCGGGACCGTCGGCGCGGTTAGCGGCTGGGTCCAGGCCGGTTCTTCGCCGCACACCATCGCCCCCGGCGGCATCGGCCAGATCGGCACGTTCAACCTCGGCGGCCTGACGACATCCAGCCTGACCACGCTCAATTTTGATCTTGGCAGCCCGGTGAACGGCGGGGTCTACGGTGGTGACCTATTAATGATTGGCAGTAGCGGGCTGACCTTGAGCGGTACGGCGCAAATTGTTTTCGGCGGTCTGCCCAATGTCGCGGGCAATTATCGCCTCCTGGGTGGTGCGCTCGGTTCACCCAATCTGACGCAGCTCGTGCTCCCCTCGGCCCCCGGCGGCTGCGGCTACGCGCTAAGTACCACGGCAGACGCGGGCTACCTGGATCTGGTCGTCAGCAATAATTCGCTTTTGACATTCTCCAGCAGTTCGGCGAGCTTCGGCCGTGTGATGCTCCACCAGACACCTGCGGTGGGCCTGACGCTAAACAACTCCGAGACGTTCTCAGCTAATTACACGGCTGTCGCTTCCAGCGGCATTATTGGGCCAGCCAGCGGTAATGCCGCACCGGGCGGCAATGCGTTGAACGTGTCGTTGGTGAACAACGCCGCAGGCAGCGGCAGCAGCGGCGAGAAAACCTACAACTACACGGTGACCAATACCGTAAACGCTGGCGATATGGCCACGCCCAAGACGGTGACCCTTGGTGCCACCGTTCTGGACAATCGCACAGTAACGGTCCCCTCGACCGACTTCGGCCTGGTCCATGTGGGCACGGCGGTGAGCCAGACCATTACGCTCTCGACAACCGGTGCCGACACGAACTTCACGCGCGTCACCGTGGCGGGTGCCTTGGCAGACAGCTATGGCCTGGGGGTCAGCGGCGGAACCAACCCAACATTCAACGGGCCTGCGATTACCGACAATCGCACTCTCGGCGGCACGCTCGCCGTCGCCGGTTCGTATAGCCATGTGGTTACGCTGATCACCGGCGGCGAAGGGCTGACGGGCGAGTCGCGAATCAACGTGCCGGTCACCTGGTCGGCGCAGGTCTTCTCCGGCCAAGCGGCATGGTACCTTTCCGGCAGCGGCAGTTGGGCCAACCAAGCCAACTGGCGCGACACGCAGTCGAGCGTACTCGGCGGTGCGCCGGGCGTTTCCGGCTTCAGCGGCGACACGGCCACCTTCGGCAACACCCTCGGGTCAGGGGAGGCGACCGTGAATCTCAATGGTGCCAGCCCGGTGGTCAGTACGCTGACCTTCAATAACACGGCTAGCGGCTCGTACACCGTGGCCCAAGGGAGCGGCGGCAGTCTGCTGTTCAGCGCCAACTCGGGAAGCGCGGCCGTCAACGTGACGGCCGGCAGCCATCAGGTCTCGGCACCGGTCACGCTCGCCAGCACTACGAACGTGACGGTCACGAATGAGGCGGACAGCTTGACGCTTAGCGGAGACGTGACCGGATCAGGCGGATTGAACAAGCTCGGTGCGGGCACGGCAATTCTGAGCGGCAGCAGCGGCTACACCGGCCCAACCTCCGTCGCGGCCGGTACTCTGGCCTTCACCTCGATCGCTAACGAGAACGCCGGTGTCAGTGCCCTGGGCAACCCGGCCGCAGGAAACGGCACGATCAGCCTCGGCAGCACAACGACCGGCGGCGTCTTGCAGTTCGTTGGCAGCGCGAACTGCTCCAGCAACCGCCAGATCGCGCTGGCCGGCGGCGGCACACTCGACGCCTCGGGCAGCAATGGGGCCACGTTCAGCTTGACGGGCGGTACGGCCGTCCAGGCAGGTGGCAACGCCCTGGTGCTCACTGGCAGCGGCTCGGGCGTGGTTGGCGGAGTTGTTGCCGGCACCGGCTCGATCCTCAAGTCGGGGGCCGGAACCTGGACCCTCGCCGGGGCCAACACGGTCAGCGGCGGCGTGACCCTGGCCGCCGGGCAGTTGAATGTCAACAACACCTCGGCTCTGGGAACCGGTCCCTTGACGATCAGCGGCGGCACGCTCGACAACAGTTCGGGCGGAGCCATCGCGCTGGTGGGCAACAACACGCAGAGTTGGAACGGCAGTTTCGCTTTCAAAGGCTCCTATGATCTCGACCTGGGCACCGGAGCCGTCAACCTGACTTCCGCTCCCACGGTCACGGTCCAAAACGGCAACCTGACGGTTGGCGGCGCGATCAGCGGGGCTCATGGCCTGACGAAGGCGGGTAACGGCACGCTGGTACTCAAGGGGAGCAATGCCTATACCGGCGACACGGTGATCAATGGCGGCACGCTGCAAGTAGGCGCAAGTAACGCATTGCCTTACGGCACCGGGAAGGGGAACGTCGCCGTCGGCAGCGGTAGCACGCTCGATCTGCACGGCTTTTCGGTCAATGTCAACGGGCTAGCCGGTGCGGGTACGGTTGCCAGCAACTTCGCCGGCAGCAAGACGCTCACCGTCGGCAATAACAACGCCAGCGGCACCTTCAGCGGCGTCCTCCAAAATGGCAGCGGCACGGTCGCCTTGATCAAGGTCGGTTCCGGCTCGCAGACCCTCAGCGGAATCAGCACCTACAGCGGCGGCACGACCCTGGCCGCCGGCACGCTGGTCGCGGCCAACGCCAGCGGATCGGCTATGGGTACGGGCACCGTGACACTTAACGGCGGCGTGTTGGCCAGCGGGCCCGTCGGCCTCATCAGCGGCAGTGTGGCCGCCGGCAGCGGGGCACATACCATCGCCCCCGGCGGCATTGGCCAGATCGGCACGTTCAACCTCGGCGGCCTGACGACCTCCAGCCTTACCACGCTCAATTTCGATCTCGGCAGCCCGGTGAACGGCGGGGTCTACGGCGGCGACCTCTTAATGATCGGCAGTAGCGGGCTGACCTTGAGCGGCACGGCGCAGATTGCTTTTGGCGGGCTGCCCAATGTCGTGGGCAATTATCGCCTCCTGGGTGGTGCGCTCGGTTCACCCAATCTGACGCAGCTCGCGCTCCCCTCGGCCCCCAGCGGATACGGCTACTCTCTGAGCACCACGGCAGACGCGGGCTACCTGGACCTAGTCGTCAGTAATTCGCTGTTGACATTCTCCAGCAGCGCGGCGAGTTTCGGCCGCGTGATGCTCCACCAGACGCCTGCGGTGGGCCTGACACTCAATAATGTCGGGATACTTTCAGCCAATTACACGGCCGCCGCTTCCGGCGGCATCAGTGGACCGGCCAACGGCACCGCCGTGCCCGGGGCCAACACGCTGACCGTGTCGCTGGTCGATAACGCCGCTGGAAGTAGCAGCGGCGGCGAGAAGTCTTACAACTACACGGTGACCAATACCAGCAACGGCAGCGACACGGCCGCGCCCAAGACGGTGACGCTTGCCGCCACCGTGCTGGACAATCGCACGGTGACGGCCCCCTCGACCGACTTTGGCCTAGTCCACGTGGGCACGGCGGTGAGCCAGGGCATTACGCTCTCGACGACCGGTGCCGACACGAACTTCACGCGAGTCACCGTGGCGGGTGCCGCGGCAGACAGCTATGGCCTGGGCGTTAGCGGAGGAACCAACCCAACCTTCAACGGGCCTGCGGCAACCGACAATCGCACGCTCGGCGGTACGCTCGCCGTCGCCGGCTCGTATAGCCACGCACTCACCTTGGCCACCAGCGGCGAAGGGCTGACGGGCGAGTCGCGAATCAACGTGCCGGTCACCTGGTCGGCGCAGGTCTTCTCCGGCCAGGCGGCATGGAACCTTTCCGGCAGCGGCAGTTGGGCCAACCAAGCCAACTGGCGCGACATGCAGTCGAGCGTACTCGGCGGCGCGCCGGGCGTTTCCGGCTTCAGCGGTGACACGGCCACCTTCGGCAACATCCTCGGGGCAGGGGTGGCAACCGTGAATCTCAACGGTGCCAGCCCGGTGGTCAGTACGCTGACCTTCAACACCCCGGCCGGCGGCTCGTACACCGTGGCCCAAGGGAGCGGCGGCAGTCTGCTGCTCAGCACTAGCTCGGGAAGCGCGGCGGTCAACGTGACGGCCGGCAGCCATCAGGTCTCGGCACCGGTCGCGCTCGCCAGCACCACGAACGTGACGGTCACGAATGGGGCGGACAGCCTGACACTTAGCGGAGGCGTGACCGGATCGGGTGGATTGAACAAGCTCGGTGCGGGCACGGCAATTCTGAGCGGGGCGGCCTATACGGGGCCAACCACCGTGAGCGGAGGCCGCCTGGTTCTCCCCGGCCTTGGGGCGTCGGCTTCTTATACGGTCAATAACGGCGGCAAGTTGCAATGGGCCAACGCCACGCTCGCCCTGAGCAACCTTTCGCTCCAGGCCCTCTCGGGCGGAACGATGGAGTACAACAACACCACGGTCAACGGCGGTTATCTCCGCGGGCCGGGCACGCACACTACCGTGGCCGGCGGCACGAGTAATTTCAACGGCGTGACCACGTACAACAGCACGGTCTTCCAGCAGAACGGCACCGCGAATTTTGCGAACTTTACGAATGGCGGGAAGGTCACCAACAACAGCGCGTTGAACTGGAACGGCGGCACGAACACCACGAGCGGCCAAATCACCGTGAATTCCGCGATGAACGTGCAGGACTGGGCCAATGACGGCTTGGTCACGGTCAACAGCGGCGGCACGCTCAATAATTCCGTCAGCAATATCACCTGCGGCGGCGGAAGCCGGACCACGATCAACCCCGGCGGGCAACTCAACGCCGATAGCGACGGCAGCGGCAGCACCCTTGACCTGAACGGGGGCCTGCTGGTGAATAACGGCACCGTCACTGGGACCACGAATGTCAATTACGGCTCGTTGGCCCAAGGTATCGGAACGTACGGTTCCGTGAACGTCTACAGCGGCGGAAAGTTCAAGCCCGGCAATAGCCCCGGATCGGTCACGACGGGATCGGTGACCTGGGGTTCTGGCGGAGAGTACCTCGTCGAGATCAATGACGCAGCGGGGACGGCGGGGACGAACTGGAACCTGTGGAACATCCACGGCACGCTTTCACTCGATGCAGGGACGACTGCCAACAGCCAATTTATCATTTCGCTCAAGTCGGAAAGCGGCATCAATCCTGGGTTTGCGGCGAACTTCGACTACACGACCGACTATCAATGGCTGATCGCCGAGAGTAGCGACGGGATCAACAGCTTTGATCTGGCCGAGATCGCCCTCAATACGGCGGCATTTACCAACAAGATCGGCAGCGGCCACTTCAGTGTCTCCCAGGAGAGCAACCGAGTCTTCCTGAATTTCACCGCCGTTCCCGAGCCGTCCACCTGGGTCTTGCTGGCAGCCGGGCTTTGCAGTGCGGCGATTTATCGGCGTTTTCGTAATCCGAAAAAACGGTAGCCGCAGGGTGGAGCACCGGTTCCAGGTTAAGCGCGGGTCCCAGGTTCGGCGCGGGTCCAGGTTCGGCGCGGGTCTCCTGACCCCGCCGAAACGTCCGACCGAAGGTCTCCCGGTTCCCGGTTCAGCGCGGGTCTCCTGACTACTGCTGTAAACATCTTTGGAGGGATGCCACCAAACCGCGAAGCGGTTCAACGCGTGGAAAGGTGAACCGCATCGCGGTTTCCGCTTATCGAACAGGCCTTGATCATAACCTTGCCAACTGCTGTCATTGCTAGCTCGACGTAGGGTG
>JBAWVO010000035.1:0-33109 GCA_037147235.1 Planctomycetota bacterium
GGGAGTATGCGAAAAATCTTCAGATGGGACAATCCCAATCACGGGCAGTATAGTTCGCAAACCAGATTCTCTAATGCTTGTGGTTGCCCCACATTCCTTTCTCCAATTCCCGGAGGAATCTGGCCCTGGGGAAAACCGACCTCCCCCCAACGCTGTTCGATCTCTTGTAACCAAAGCGAATCCGGCGGTACTGGGGCGACTTCGTGCGAATAGCGGGCAATTCGTGATGCGGCTCGGCCCCCGCCCAACGCCGAAGATACTATCGCATGGTCGTGGAGTTCATTATTCTCGCGTGCGGGTATAATCCATGGATTCAGCGTCCCTGCTTCAGACACTCGTTCGGACGGCCCTTGGTTCACACCTTCGTCCGCTGGGCCAAATGTCCCAGCCTCACTCGGGGCTTCGATAGAAGGCACCAGCATGTGGCGAAAAATTTCACGCGGGTGCAGTCCTTCGTCCACTCTTTCTGCAAGGCGGAGAATCTCTACGATGGGCTCGGGCAGCACGTTCTCGATCGTCTGCTGTAATTCATCGCACAAGGTCCATACCGACTGAAGTAATGACTCACACACGTCGGCGTGGATCGAAGAGTTCGATTCGATTTCGTTGTGTTGCTGCAATCGTTGAGCAATTTCCGCGTCTGCTGCAAGCAATGCTTCAAGGTGCCACAGGCTGGAGAACTCCACCTCCCATGTTCTATTCGTCTTAACGACCTGGTTTCGCAAACGATCCGTCTCCTGCACGGTTGCACCAAGACCGCGAACACTCAGGGCCAAATCGTCCCACATGGCCCGAGCTAGGACGGCCTGCTCCGTCGTGGGAAGAAGCCAGGCTTGCTGAAGGCGGAAGCGGAGATGGTTGAGCCGACGCCCAACCTCCCAGGCCGCGAGCGAACGACGCTGAAATTGCCGGGCAGCCTCGTGGGCAGAGGAGTCGCTTTCAACCTGTCCATCAAGGCTCGGTTCGCGTCGATCTGGATCAGGACGTTCACACCCGTCTGCGGCGGAAGGAATTTGCGTCATTCTTACACCTCAAGCAAATCGAGCTGCCCCGTCGCCGAAGCACGTTGAGGTGCAACCGGCACCGGCGACGGGAACGCGTCGGGGATCAGCCGACTAGCCCGATGGTTTCAATGCATCAAACTTTGCGATCCGGCATAGTCAGACTCGATAGCCGACAATCGGCCGGATTACATCTCACATTCATTTATACTACCAACCCGCAGGCCACCCTGACAGCCTATCCGATTTTCTGGGCGATCTGGATCGCCAAATCAAGATTCCGTTCTGCGTAAATCTCGGTGACGTTTGCATGGGCATGGCCCATGGCGACTTGGGCCGCCTCCAATCCAAAACCTTTGCGAACCTCGGTGGCCCGCGAGTGCCGAAGTTGGAGTGGGTACCAGTCGGGTATCAGAGGAATTTCTTTCTCTTCCCGCTTGCGGTTGGCCATCTTGATCGCGTAGGTGATGGCTCGGCGGTACGAGTCCGTGTCGTACCGCTCGCGTTTGGCCCGCCGGGGGGACTTCTTTGGCTTCCGTTTGGCCTGCGAGGGCGTCATGGGCGTGGTGCGTTCGTTGCGGCGTTTTTCATTCCGCCAGGCTTCCGCTTCCCGCGGGCTAAAAAAGAACGACTCGGTCTGCAACTTGAGGAAGGGTTTTAGGATCTCCTGGGATCGCGGACCGAGGGGAATCAGGCGGCGATGGCCCCGCCAGCGGTTTTTGTGATCGAACGGTTCGTAGATCCATACGCTGCCGCTCATGTCGATGTCGCAGGCCCGCATCAGCACGACCTCGCAGGGTCGCATCCCGCAGATCCGTTGCAGCCTTACCATGGCGGCCACTTGGGGCGAGAGAGAGGGTAACACGGCTTCGACCCATTCGTCGTCGATCGGCCTGACCGGTTCAGTCTCTCGTGCCTCCGTGCGGCCAAACCGCAGGGCTGAAAGCGACTGGACAGCCTGATATACGGCGGCCGGGACCAATTCCTCGCTCGCCGCCCACTTGAAGAATCGCTTGATCCGGTTCACCCGATTGTTGATGACGCCGCGACTGAGATCGGCGTCCACCATGTGTTGCCGCACGGCTTTGAGGGCCAGCGGCCCGAAGTCGGCGACGTTGGAGTCTCCATACAGACTTCGCAGGGGCCGCAGGGCGTACTTCATGCACACATATTCTTTGGTCCGCTTTCCATCTTTGACGTAGTAGGTCTGGGCGAATGCCCTATATTGGTGGACGACCTGTTCTAGTGTCAGGGAAGGGGATGGGGGCCTGGATTTATTAGGGGCAGGGGTCCCCTCCAGACGGCGGACTCGCCATTCGGCGATCAGCCGTTCATACAAACGGTGGCTTTGGGGACTGCCGTAGGTTCCCAGATAATTGTCAACGCGATCAATACGGACGACGGCTTGACCGGAGTGCCGATGACGGCAGTAAGACGGTACCTTACCAGTCTTGCGAGGCATAAAGGATCTCCTTTCTCGTGATTCCTCCGTACATTACGGAGGAATTCCGAATTTTGAGACCGCTCTGCCTTACAAAGACAGGTACGCTAACTCTAGCGTTCGATTGAACTTACGTTAAGTACACCAGACAGGACTCGAACCTGTAACCTTCGGTTCCGTAGACCGATGCTCTATCCAATTGAGCTACTGGTGCAAACTACCATGACACCTGTTCTGACAACCACAAACTCCAAGAAACGTCACCGTGTTATCCTCTAAGGTTACACGAAAACCGCGTTCTTGCAAGCCCACCCTGATTTTCCACCCTGATTTTCCCTTATTCGGCACACTACAGGCCGTTGGTGTAGGAAGATCCTTGGAAGAACGACATACTGCCGAAATTCGGCGAAATCCGCATGATTCCGACTGACAAAAGTGACCATGCAACGGCCGCCCAGCGGTTGAGCGACTTGGATAAGGTTCAGAATTGCTCAACGTCCCATGCCGCACAGACCGCCGCCGCACTGCCCCATGCCACAACCGGCCTCGCGGCAGGGAAGTTCCTTCTTCTCGCTGCCGGAATGGGCGGCCGGCACGCTGAACGACTTCGTGAGGCGTGTCTTGCCACAGGATGGGCAAACCGGCTTCTCCTCGCCCCGGATCAAAAGTTCAAAATCGCTTTCGCAATCCTTGCAGGTATATTCGTAAATCGGCATCGGATAAAGCCCCAACAATTGCATGGTCCAAATGGTTAAGATGTAGTATACTGTCCGCGGTTGAGATTGTCCCAATCCATACCAGCCCGAAACGCAAGCGAGGCAACGACTTAGCAACCTCGCTCGCGCTTCGGGTTAGTGTCAATCTCAACCGCGAGCAGTATATTATACCTTTTTTCACGGAGAAAAGAATCTAGGAGTTAGAAGTTAGAAGAACTCCTAACTCCTAACTCCCCCATGTTCTCCACCATTACCCGGCAGCAATCCCGCGAGATCGATCGGCGGGCAATCGAGCAATATGGCATGACCGGGCTGGTTCTCATGGAAAATGCCGGCCGCGGGACGGTGGACGTCCTTTGCCGCCTTGCGAAGTGGGAGTTTGGCGGCCGTTTGGGGCGCGTCGTTATCTGCTGCGGCAAAGGCAACAATGCTGGTGATGGGTTTGTCATCGCCCGGCACCTCGATCTGCGAGGGCATGATGTTCGCGTACTCGTCTGGGCCGATCCGGCCGAACTGCTGGGCGACGCCGAAGCGAATTTTAAGATTTTGCAGCATACGGGCGTGCCGATCGAACTGTTTGGCAATCGCCACGACGCGGCCCGGTTGGCCCAGCAGCTCGTCGGGGTGGATTGGATCGTCGACGCGCTGTTGGGCACCGGTGCCCACGGTGAGCCTCGTCCGCCGCTGGACGAGGTCATTGGTCAGCTTAACGCGGCGGCCGCGAAACGATTGGCGGTCGATTTACCCAGCGGCCTGGACTGCGACACGGGTGTGGCTGCCCAACAGACGATTCGGGCCGATGAGACATGCACGTTCGTTGCCATGAAGCGTGGGTTCGTGACTCTCGGTGCCGAGCAGTACACCGGCCGGGTCCATGTACTCGATATTGGCGCGCCGCGACGGTTGGTGGAAGACGTGGCGGGCGCGGTGTAGGCATCTTGCCTGCGTTTTTGTGGTGCGGGCGTCTCGCCTGCCCCCATGCAGCCGAGACGGCTGCACCACAAAACGCGAAGTTGTTCTTGGACTAGGTTCTTAGTTTATTTCTGCCGCGACTCGGCCAAGGCGCGTTCGAGTTCTGCAATTCTTCGTTCCAACTGATCGACCCGACGGCGAAGTTCTTCGATCTGTGCTTGCGAGCTTTTTGGGGGGAATGGCTGCCTATTAGGCACGCTGAATGCTGGTCCCTCGGATGATGGCGCGGGCATCAAACTAGGCGGCGATGCTACCTCGCCCGGTGGTGGCGGGATGCTTTCTGTTCGTCCTGCGCCGAGGCCGGTCGGAGGCGGTGTGCCCGATTGTACTGTGCCCGGAAGTGCGCCCAAGACGACTTCGGTCCGTAGCGGCCGATTTCCACGGACCAATTCTAGTGACAAGCGGTCGCCTGGGTTGAGTCCGTTGAGAATGGCCGAAAATTCGCCAAGCAAGCGGATCTTTCGGCCCGCTGCGGCGACGATCAGATCCTGGGCCTGCAAGCCGGCGCGATCGGCCGGCCCACCGCTGCGCACGCTCAACAACCAGACGCCGCGGCCGGCACTGTCGTCGGCAACCGCGCCAAGATAGACTCGCTGCACGGAAGCAACCATCGTTACCGGCTGACCGTTGGAAGTGCGAATGCCCGATTCCAAGCGATCCAATTCGCCTTGTGCGGCCGCGGGTGATGCCCCCCCCTGCCCTACCGCAAGCAACACCACAATCCCAATAACCCAAGACTTTTTCATGTTCCGCCGACCTTTCCTAAAAGGTTCACTATCGCATACGATGGAAGACAATCACTACGTTTGACCATTATAGCGGAATTCCGCGGTGTCGTGCAGACGATACCGTGCAGACGATACCAAAGAACTGCAAGTCCGAACGAGAGAACCCCACGTAGAACGGAATTCATTCCGTTTGCTCGAAAAGAACAATACAACGGAATGAATTCCGTTCTACGAACGAGAGAACTCCATGGACAATCCGCCCCCCCCACGCATTGCTGAACTTTCTCCCGATCAGGAGGATATTGGTCTCCGCCTCGTCTTGGGCGGGCTAGCGGAATCCCAGTTTTTGCAGGAAGTGGCCATGCTTCGTGCATTGGTGCAACGGCAGCCGCTGTCCGGCTATCGGGTTTGGGGAGCTTTCCGTGCGGAAGAAATGACCGGGTCGCTTCTCATCCAGACACAACCTGGGCGGACGGCGGTTATTTGGCCGCCTCAAATCGTGGCTGGAGAACCGCAAGAAACGGTATGCCAATTACTTCGCGCGGGCTTAAAACATCTTCCACAACTTGGAATTCGCATGGTCCAGGCCCTCTTGCCAACAGATGTGGGGGCGGATGCCAAATCACTGGTGGCCGTTGGTTTTCGATACCTATCTGACCTGCTTTACTTGGTTTGCCTAGCCGATGAATTCCCAACCAGTCCGCCTTGCCTCAAACTTCAATTTGAACCCTACGCACCTACGCGGCACGCGCGGTTTGCCGAACTGGTTGATGCCACCTATAAGGATAGCTTGGACTGTCCGGCCGTGAATGGAGTGCGAAGTGTCGATGACGTGTTGCAGGGATATAGGGCGACTGGCCACTTCGACCCCGAACGATGGTTCATCATACACCATCAGAGTGAGGAGATCGGCTGTCTTATCCTTACCGATTACCCGGAAAATGCGATATGGGAGCTGATTTACATGGGGCTATTGCCGACGGCACGAGGGCGTGGCCTGGGTGTCGAGATTGTTCGCCATGCCCTGTGGCTCGCCGGGCAGGCATCGCGGAATCGCCTTGTACTGGCCGTGGATGCAGCCAATGGGCCCGCGCTACGAATGTACGCCGCGGCCGGATTTCAAGCGTGGGATCGGAAGTCGGTATACATTCTGGTTCTCAACGAGAACGGATCGATGGTAAAATAGATGCTCCAGGCTGTCTAGGCTAGGGAAAACCTCGCGTTTCACGACATTTCAGGTTAATTAACGCCTTTGCCGGACGACGTTCTCCCGATTCTCCGTTTTCTCCGTACAGAACGCTCATGCGAGGCAGGCCGTTGAACATTTTTTCCACTCTGCCCGATGCGATGGAACACCGGGAAGAAAATCGGGGGGGCCTCCGTTATGACCACGATTTTCGCGGAAACCGGCGCGACGATTCAAAGAAATTTTTAACTCTGGTCTCACAATCGCGACTGGACCTTTGACAGCAGTGCCAGCATTGCTAGAATCAGACAATCGAGTGACACAGACGGGAGCCCAACAAAGCAAACGGTATTCGCGGAAAGCAGGCGTTAGGAAATATCTACCGGCTGCCGCCATTTTAGGATGGGTATCGCAGTTTCTGCGGTCTGCCTCAGACCGAGAAAGCCACTGTCTTGTTGGGAAAACAGGAACCAAGACGGCATCAGCCGTCGCACAGCCAGTGCGTCCTTGCGGATCGGCTCAATAAGACGACATTGCCAGTCGTCGGCCGGTCAGGGAGGGGCGCATTCGCCGGGGTGATGGAATTGACCAGGGACGATATGGACATCGTGTCGGCCTTGCTTGCTGCACTGGCCGACAAGGTCGGAAAAGACCGATTCGAACTGTGGTTCGGACCGCGCACGCGGATCGTTTGGGATGGCAACATTCTCGCGATCGGGGCGCCAAATCAGTTTTTTCTCGATTGGATTCGTGCAAACTTTCGCACGGCGATCGAGGAGGTCTGCTTGGCAATCCTCGGCCAGCGTCCGACGCTGGAATTCCGCGTCGAGGTTTCCGACCAAAGTGGCGGAGCGGCCGATGAGATGGTTAACGGCATTGCCAAGCCGCTGATGAGTCCTCAGCCTTCGACGCAGTCAGGTACCGACGTAATGGTTTCATTCAACGGTCAGGGGAGACACGATTCGGCGAGAACGGCGGAAGTGGGCGAAGCGGCGCACATCTGCCGAGTGGCCAAGCAGGCAGTGCCGCCGCCCACTCCCGCCTTCTCGCCACGGAAGTTCGCCTCGCTCTCGTCTTTTGTGGTCGGCGCGAGCAACCGGCTGGCCATGTATTCCGCCGAGATGGTCGCCCGCAACCCGGGACAGATCACGCCGCTGTTTGTCTACGGTCCCACAAGTGTCGGCAAGACGCATCTCCTGGAAGGTATTTGGTCGGCCGAGCGGAAGGCAGGCCGAGGCACAACGACCGTCTATCTCTCCTCCGAGCAGTTCACCAGCCAGTTCCTCGAGGCCTTGCGGGGTGGCGGTTTGCCGGTCTTTCGCCGTAAATATCGTGGCGTGCGCGTGCTGATCCTCGACGATTTGCAGTTTTTGACCGGAAAGCGGGCCACCCAGGTCGAATTGATGCACACAGTTGACACGCTCCTGCGCGATGGCCGGCAATTGGTTTTCGCCGCCGATCGGCCACCGGTTGAATTGAGCGACTTCATGCCTGAGCTGACCACGCGCCTGACGGGTGGGATGGTTTGCCGCATCGAGCCACCCGATTTCACCACGCGATTGGGGATCGTCGGGTATTTGTCGCAGCGTTTGGGGATTGAATTGCCTGCGGAGGTGCAGCGTTTCGTGGCATCGCGGCTGACGGGACACGCCCGGGAACTTTCCGGGGCGATATGCCGCTTGCAGGCCACGAGCGAGGCCACGCGGCAGAAGATTTCGGTTCCCATGGCTGAAGAGGCACTGAGCGAAATGATCCAGCACAGCACGCGTGTGGTGCGGCTTTCTGACATCGAGAAAGCGATTTGCAAGGTCTTTGGCCTGGAAGCCCATACCCTGCAATCCGACGGCAAGACCCGCCGCGTCAGCCAACCGCGGATGCTGGCCATGTGGTTGGCGAGGAAGCACACGCGGTCCGCCTTAAGCGAGATTGGTGCGTTTTTTGGTCACCGCAGTCACAGTACCGTGATTTCCGCCCAGAAGCGGGTCGATCAGTGGATGATCCGCGACGAACCGCTCTGCATGCCCGAGCATACCTGGAAAATCGACGAGGCCATTCGCCAGATTGAGCAACAGTTGACTGCGGGGTAAGGAGGAAAAGCTGACCTTGGGGTTCACGGTCAGGCTGGAAAGCCTGACGTACAACAATCAACGGGATACCCGCGCCGCAGTCCCCAAGTGCCGCGTGTTGCCTACGCGGCGCGTCACGCCGATGCGATCAAAATAGTCCAACAGTGCCAGTGCGTACTTCCGCGTCGTGTCAAGCAGGTACTTGAATTCCACACTCTCCAACCGCCCCTCCTTGCGGAGATACTCAACCAGAATGGCACGGGCCTGATCGATCGCCTCCTTGTGAAACAATAAGTTCTCAACCAGCACCAGCCGCCCATGCTCGCAGAGGATTTTGAGTTCTGGCTGCACCGTGGCCAGTGGAAGATTCATCTTAATGGCAACTTCCTCTGCACCCGGCGGTTGAAACGGCGACTCGCGGAACAGGGCCTCAATGGCCGCAAGCCGGTCGGCCTGTTCCGCCGAGAGGCTGACCCGATGTTCGGACACCGCGAGTCGCTGGTTGTGCTCAACCAGTCGGCCCTGTTGCTTGAGCATGGTCACCAGCAGGTCGAGGATCGCCCGAGGCACCGGGCAAGTCTGCCGAAGTTGCTCCGGAGGAATGCCGGGGCTTTCCGGCGACTGGCGATGAAACTCGGCGACTGAATCGAGAATCTGCCGTGCCATTTCCAGGCACGTTTCATGGTGCATGAAAAGCCCGCCGCCCAGCGACACCCCCCGTTTCGCCGCAGTCAACTCGGCGAGCATGGCTTGCACGCGATCAGCGGGAATCTTCGTGCGCTGGGTAAGTGACGCGACGTTAGCGGTGCCCAATGGCGCACGCCGCAGGCAGTACTCCACGAACCGCCGTTCGTCGTATACAGCCGCAGTCCGCTCCTGAAGATCGGCAATCAACGCCGGGCGGTTGCGTTTCATGCGGCGGTCGACGGCCTCGACAATCATGCCGCCCCCCAAAGTCTGCACCGGCGACAGTGCCCGCAGGATGAAGCGGTCGCCTGGACCGGCGACCACGGGCGTTTTGGTGTGTAGTTGCACGAGGTACTCCGTGCCGGCCTCCATGCGATTCCCCTCGATGGAGTAGACCACGGCCGTGGTCTCCGACGTGCCCGTGTGAAACCGCACGGCCGCGCCGTTCTTCAACATAAGCTTTAGCCGCGGCAGCAGACGTAGTGTGGCGACGAACCACTCCCCCGCAGCGAAGCAGCCTGGCACGGTCAGGGTATCGCCACGATGGATCGCATGATGGTCCCAGTGTCCCACGTTCACTGCGGCGCACTGCCCGGCCGCGACCATATCGCTCGGCTGGCAGTAGACTTCGATCCGTCGAATCCGCCCCTCGATGCCCTGGGGCAGGAGAACAACTTCCTGACCCTCACACGCAGTGCCGGCCACCGGGATGCCGGCGACCACCGTCCCATAGCCGCGCGCGGAAAATGTTCGTTCGACGGGCAGGCGGAAGATGCCGTTGATGGGTTTAGGCTGGACCGCCTTGAGCAGGGCGTCAAGGGCCTCGAACAGCATGTCGAAGCCTTCGTAGGTCAGATTTGACAGCGGCAGGATCGGGGCCCCTTCGAGGAAGGTGCCGCGAAGAAAATCGGCTAACTCAGCCTGAGCCAGCTCTCGCATGTCATCGGCGACGCGGTCGATCTTCGTCAGGGCCACCAGTCCGTGCCGCAGTCCCAGCAGCGTGAGAATATCCAGGTGTTCGCGGGTTTGGGGCATCACGCCGTCGTCGGCGGCCACGACAAGAATCACGGCGTCCATGCCGCTGGCACCGGCGACCATGGTCTTGACGAAGTTCTCATGGCCTGGCACATCGACAATGCCGACCTGCGTGTCGCGGATCGTGCAGGGGGCGAAGCCCAAGTCAATCGACATTCCCCGCGCCTTCTCCTCCTTCAGCCGGTCGGTTTCACAGCCGGTGAGTGACCTGACCAGGGCCGTTTTACCATGGTCGATGTGGCCGGCCGTGCCGAGGGTGATGCGGGTGTGGGAGGTCATCGCAACGCCTCCACAAACGCCGCGATCAATCGCGCTTCATCCCCGTCCAGCAGTGTTCGCGGATCGACCAGAACCTGACCCTTGTTGATCCGCGTGAAAACTGGCGGATGGTGCAGCCGGAGCCGCGCGGCAAGCTCCTCGGGACCAAATGTCGCTGGTGTCACCGCGACCAATCGCGTAGGCAAATCCTGGCCCGGCAACGAACCGCCGCCCATCTGCGACGCGCCATTGATAACGGTCACGGCTGCCTCGCTCACAGGCTGGGCGATCCCCGCGGCAATGCGCTGGGCCGCCGCGTCGAGTTCCGCCAAGGTGCGGCAGACCATACGCAGCGTGGGTATCTCGCGAATCGCTTGCTCTTCGTCGAAGAACTGCAAGAGCGTCGCTTCCAGCGCAGCGAGCGTGAGCTTGCCCGCGCGAACAATCCTCGCCATCTGATTTTTGCGAACCGTTTCGATCAATGCCGCTTTGCCGAGAATGATGCCCCCCTGTGAGGCACCGATGAGTTTGTCGGCACTGGACGTAACCAGGTCGGCACCCGCACGGATCGCGTCGGCCAGCGTCGGCCCAACGTCAAGTCCGAAACGCGACAAGTCCAGCAGTGCCCCGGCCCCCACATCGTCGATCAACACCAACCCGCGGGCGTGAGCGATCTCGACCAGTTCCTCCAGCGGAACCTCGGCGGTGAATCCGCTCATGGTGTAGTTGCTGGGGTGGACCCGTAAAATGGCCGCCGTGTTCTCGGTAATGGCCCGTTGGTAGTCGCGTGCGTGGGTTTTGTTCGTCGTGCCGACTTCGACCATCTTGGCACCGCTGGCCGCCATCACGTCGGGTAGGCGAAACGAGCCGCCGATCTCGACCAACTGGCCGCGGGAGACAATCACTTCGCGGCCGGCAGCCACGGCATTGAGCACCAGCCACGTCGCGGCAGCGTTATTATTGACCACGGTGGCGGCTTCACAGCCGGTCAATTGTTGCAGTAGCCATTGGATCCGAGTGTCGCGTTTCGACCGCAGCCCGCTGGCAAGATCCGCCTGGAGCAGCGAGTAACCACACAACTCCTCGGCAATCTGTCGGATCGCTCGGGCTGGCAGCGCGGCCCGCCCCAACGCGGTATGCAGGATAATGCCCGTAGCATTCACCACGGAGCGGTAATGCGGGCCAATAGCGTCGCGAATACCCTGGCGGAGCCGCTCCAAGATGGTGTCGCGAATAGCCATAGCACCGGCATGGCCGGCGGGATCGACCTTTACCGCCGCGCGGACCTGCTCGACGGCCGCACGCAGGCAACCCACGACAATTCTTCGCGGTATACCCGCAGCGCACTGGGCCACTCGCTCATCTTGCAACAGCACCTCGACAGACGGAATTTTCCGGAGAATTTCTTGCATCGGACGAACCTACAAGGCACTTTACTAAACTGAAATTTATCATTATACCAAAGTGGCGATGTCCAACTCAACATTGGCACTTTGGGCTCTCCGCCAAGTTTGTGGTGCGGGCGTCTCGCCTGCCTGGTTCAACCACAACCTCTTGGGCAGGCGGGACGCCCGCACCACAATTATCCGCAAACCCGGCGGAGAGCTGCACTTTGCAATCTGGCCCGACTCACTTCATGTCCTCAAAAAGCGCATCGACGAATTTGTCCGGATCGAAGAGGGCGAGATCCTCGGCTTGCTCGCCGACGCCGATGTACTTCACGGGTAGCCCGACGGTCTGGCGAATGGCAACCACAACACCTCCTTTGGCCGTGCCGTCAAGCTTGGCTAGCACCAGGCCAGTGCAGCGCACGGCATCGGTGAAATGCTTGGCTTGGCTGATGCCGTTCTGGCCCGTGGTGGCGTCGAGGACCAGAATCACCTCATGCGGGGCCTCGGGGATCTGCTTGCCCAACACGCGGTGGATTTTGGATAGCTCCTGCATTAGATTCTGCTGGGTTTGCAGGCGACCGGCTGTGTCGATGATGCAAACATCGGCGCCGAACTGAAGGGCATGTGCGACGGCACGATGCGCCACACTGGCCGGGTCGCTGCCGGACGCGCCGGTGACGATCTCCGCCCCCAATCGCTTGGCCCAGATGGTCAACTGCTCGACCGCCGCGGCCCGGAAGGTGTCGGCGGCACCGAGTACGACCTTCTTGCCCTCGCTCTGGAACATGGCGGCCAGTTTGGCGATCGATGTCGTCTTGCCCGCACCGTTCACGCCGGCCACCATGATTACCGTTGGGCCGCTTGAGGCATAGTGGATCGGGTCGGCGGGCTGGGCCAGCATCACCTTGAGCTTTTTTTTAATCTGTTCCAGAATCTCGTCCATCTCTACGACGCGGGCGCGGAAGCTGGCTCGGATTTCGTCGGCAATTTCTCGTGCGGCCTCGACGCCCATGTCGGTTTTGATGAGCGTTTCAAACAGTTGATCGATGAACTTATCGTCAACCAACTGTCCCTGGCTTTTGAAGAGATCCCGGATGTCGGTGCTGAGGAACTGAGCGGTCTTTTTCAGACCCTGCTTGAGTTTTTCAAATAAGCCCATGGGAGGAGGAAGTTGGGAGTTGGGAGTTGGGAGTTGGGAGTTGGGAGTTGGGAGTTAGGAGTTAGGAGTTAGGAGTTAGGAGTTGGGAGCAAACGTAGGTGGGAGAGCGCAGCGAGCCCCACCAAAAGCGGGCCGAAACAGAGTTGGTGGGGCTCGCTGCGCTCTCCCCACCCTACAATCATTCGCATTCCGTACCAAAACCGGAAGAGCCGAAAATATCCTAACTCCTAACTCCTAACTTCTAACTCCTTTTCTTTTGCTGCATTAGTTTATCAAGGATTCCATTGACAAACTGTGCCGACTGGGCACCGCCAAACTGCTTGGCCAACTCGATGGCTTCGTCGATCACGACCTTGACCGGCGTATCGGTAAAGTACATCTCGTAGGCACCGAGCCGCAATAGGTTGCGATCGGTGGCGGCCATCCGCGGCACACTCCAGTTCTCAGCGGCAGCGGTAATCTTCTGGTCCAATTCCGCACGATTTCCTGCCACGCCCTGGATCAGCAAGCGTGAAAATTCCACGAGCGACGGTGTCCGCAGCCATTGCGAATAGAGTTCGCCTTCGTCGGCCGAAATTGCGTCCTCCTGATCGCGCATTTCGGCCAGATGACGGACGAACTCCGTTAGTTCGCGGGTCTGGCGACCCTGGTCCAATAGCACGTCGCTGTAAACGGTGACCGCCCCGGGCTGATTGGGATTCAAGTCTTCGCGATAGAGAACCTGGAAGGCAATTTCGCGGGCAAAGGTTCTGGGTCGTATGCTCAAGGGTCGTTTCCGATCGGTGTATAAGTTTTGGGAGCGGTTTCAAAACCGAAAACGTAGGCGGGACGCCTGCGCTACAATCCCGGTAATTTATTCAAAAGGTTTACCATTTCCAATGCGGCCTCGGCACAATCGACGCCTTTATTGCCCAAGTGGGCCTGGACATCGTCCTTGCCGGTCGTACTCACACAGCCGCCGCTACGTGCAATCGCCTGTTCGAGCGTCTCGCAGGTGAGGATACCGAAAATCAGCGGCATCTTGTACTGCGTGCCCAACTGAGCCAGGGCGATACTTACGGCTCGATTGATATGCTGATCGTGCGTCGTTTGGCCGCGAATCACGGCACCCAGGCACAAGATGGCCACATGCCGTCCGTCCGAGGCCAGTCGCGCGGCGACCGTGGGGATCTCGAACGCGCCGGGAACCCAGGCCACGTCGATCTGCTCGTCGGGAATGCCGTGGGCCATGAGTGTCTGCACGGCACCGTCCAACATCCGCCCGGTGATCGACTGGTTGAACCGTGCCACAACAATGGCGAAACGGCCTTTGCTGGCGGATGGCGTACCTTCATATATGGTGATCATCGGAATCCTTGCCTCATAACGGCTTTTGCGCCCAGGCAGGTTGAAACTCTATCCTACTGTAACGGTAATCATTGGAACTTCGCATTCAAGCTCATGAGGAATTCGGCGTTCGTCTTCGTCTTCTGCAACCGCGTGACGAGCAGTTCCATGGCGTCGGGCGGGTTCATGTCGCTGAGTACCCGCCGAAGGACGCTGATGCGGCGAAATTCTTCCGGGTCAAACAGCATCTCTTCCTTCCTCGTCCCGCTGCAGTTGATGTCGATCGCCGGCCAGATTCGTCGATCGACCAATTTGCGATCAAGCACGATTTCCTGATTACCCGTGCCTTTGAACTCCTCGAAAATTACTTCGTCCATGCGGCTGCCGGTATCGACCAGTGCCGTGCCGATGATCGTCAGTGAGCCGCCTTCCTCGACCTTGCGGGCCGAACCGAAGAACCGCTTCGGCCGCTGTAGGGCATTGGCATCCACACCGCCGGAGAGGATCTTGCCCGAGTTGGGACACTCGGAGTTCCATGCTCGGGCAAGTCGCGTGATTGAATCGAGGAAGATCAGCACGTCGAAGCCGCACTCGACCATCCGCTTGGCTTTCTCCAGCACCATTTCCGAGACCTGGATGTGCCGTGCAGCCGGTTCGTCGAAGGTCGAGCTGATGACTTCGCAGTTGCGGCCTTTGACCTGCCGTTCCATGTCGGTGACCTCTTCCGGCCGCTCGTCGATTAAGAGCATGAAGACATAAAGGTCGGGATAATTGGCCAGGGCCGCCTTGGCCATTTTCTGCATGAGAATCGTTTTTCCGGCCCGCGGCGGACTGACGATCAAACCGCGCTGGCCGAATCCGATCGGCACGATCATGTCGACGACCCGCATGCTGATTTCGTCTGGCTCGGCCTCCATGCGGATGCGGACGTCGGGATGCAGCGGCGTCAGTTCCTCAAAGGCAACCTTGCCGGTCGATAGGTTCGGGTCTTGGTAGTTGATCGCCTCGACACGCAGCAGGGCGAAGTATCGCTCGTTCTCCTTCGGTGGACGGATCTGTCCGGAAACGGTCGTGCCCGTCTGCAAGCCGAAGCGACGGATCTGGCTCGGCGAGACATAAATGTCGTCCGGGCAAGAGAGGTAGTGGTAATCGGGGCTGCGGAGGAAGCCGAAACCATCGGGCAGCACTTCGAGTGTTCCTTCACCGTACATCAGGCCATTAAGCTTGACACGCTCCTTGAGGATTCTGAAAATCAGATCCTGCTTCTTGATGCCGGCGTAGTCGGTGAGGTTGTCCTTGCGGGCCTCCTCGATCAATTCGGCCATCGACATCTTCTGCAACTCGGCGATGTGCGTGTCACCGGTCTGTTTGAGCTGCTCGTAATGGTCCTGGATGTCGTCGGGAGGACTCTCGGTGCCGGACACAATCTCTTCGGCCAGCGAAAGCGGTTCTTCATCGTCGTAGGAGGAATGATAGTCGGCTTCTCCCGCATTATTTTCGACGCGATTCGGCTGGTCGTCCGGTTTGATCTGATTGAATTGATCAGCCTTCTCGGGACTTTCGTCACACTGAAAACCGAACGGGCGGGGAGAAGGCATCGATCGAACTCCTGACAAAGATAGGTGCCGACGCGCGGAAGGCGTCAGCGGCGGGTTGGATTGCAGGGGGTTGGGCTGCAATCGTTGAAAGTTGCTGGTGCGAGGAAATCGCAAAGGGGGGATTAACTGACAAGGAACTGCCAAAGGCACTGGACCCGTACTTGAGTATGATCGACAGAGCCTGAGTTGTCAATAATCACATCGGCACGTGTACGCTTGGAGTCCAAAGATTCTTGAGCCGCCTCCCGTGCTGTGAAATCCGCTTCCGTCCACCCCCGTTGCAAAGCCCGGGCTAACCGCACCTCTCGTGGAACGTCGATAAAAGCGAAGTAATCACACAGTTCATCCCACCCGGCCTCAAAAATCAATGCGGCATCCAGCACGGCCAAGGGAGAACCCGATTTTTGCAACTCCGCCTGGGCCAAAAGCCGCCGGCCGATCTCCGGATGGATCAACTCTTCGAGGAATTTCCGTTCTTTTGGCCCATCGGGGGGTGGGCCAAAGACAATTTTCGCCAACTTTGAGCGGTCAATATGCCCATCCAGACCAAACACCGCATCCCCCCATCGCTCGCGGGCGGCTGCTTCGATACTCGGCAGCCGCAAAGCCTCGTGGCCCGCATGATCGGCATCGAGCACCACGGCACCCAATTCAGCCAGTTGCCGGGAGACCAAGCTCTTGCCGCTTGCCACACCGCCAAGGAGACCGAGGATTTTCATATCCCCCTCGCATCTGCCCAGTTTGGCCCGGCTTTCACGTCCACCTTCAGCGGCACGCGCAGCGGATAAACGCCCGACATCTCTTCTCGCAAGAGTTGAGCCAAATAACCGACCTGCTCAGCCGGCACCTCGAAGATCAACTCGTCATGGATCTGCAACAACATCCGCGCCGGATGTTGTTCTCGCTTCAAGCGGCGATAAACGGCGATCATGGCCAGCTTCATCAAATCGGCGGCTGAACCTTGAATGATCGTGTTCACGGCCGTGCGCTCGGCCATGTTCCGCGAACGGCCGGCGTCGGCCCGCACGCCTTCGATCGCGCGGCGGCGGCCGAGGATCGTTGTCACGTAGCCTTGCTTGCGGCACTCGGCCAGCGATTCAATGAGAAACCGCTCGATCCCCGGATAGGTCTGAAAGTAACTATGGATGAACTTCGAGGCCGTCTCGCGATCAATGCCCAACTGCCGCGAAAGGCCGCCCGCGCCCTGCCCGTAGATCGTGCCAAAGTTCACTACTTTCGCCTGCCGGCGCATGTCCTCGGTCACCTGCTCCAGCGGTACGTTGTTGACCTGGCCAGCCACGCGGGCGTGAATGTCCTCGTCATGTTGGAAGGCATCGCAGAGTTGTTCGTCGGCCGTGTAATGGGCCAGAACCCGCAATTCGACCTGCGAATAGTCGGCCGCCACCAGCGTCCATCCTTCCTCGCCGGGGACAAAGGCCGAACGAATCCCACGACCGGCCTCGGTCCGCACGGGGATGTTCTGCAAATTGGGATCGTGCGAACTGAGCCGACCCGTGGCCGTGACGACCTGGTTAAACGAGGCATGAACCCGGCCGGTGCGCGGATGGACCATCTGTGGCAGGGCATCGACGTAAGTTCCCTTGAGCTTGGCGTATTGCCGATACTCGACGATCTTCGCCGGCAGGGGATGCCTTAGAGCCAACTCCTCCAGCACATCGACATCGGTGCTTGGTCCCGTCTTGGCCGTCCGTTTGATTACCGGCAGCTTCTGCTCGACGAAGAGAATATCCTGAAGCTGCCGCGGCGAGGCGATGTTGAACTCGCGACCGGCCAAGGCATAAATCTCCTGCTGCAACCGTTGTATATGCTCGCCGTAGCTGCGGCTAAGCTCGGCCAGGCGTGCGATATCGACCTTCACGCCGTTGTATTCCAGTTCGACCAGCACGTCAATCAGCGGCATCTCCAGGTCGCGAAACAGCGGCCCCAGGCTCTCCTCTTCCAGCCGGCGTGCGAGGATCGGCTGTAAACGAACCGGCACCAAAGCATCTTCAGCGGCGTAGTCGGTAATCTGCGGCACAGGAACCTCGTTCATGCGCTTCTGATGCTTGCCCGAACCGATCAGCTCTTCGATCTTGATGGTAACATGATGGAGGTATCGCTTCGCCAAGTCGTCGAGGTTATGATTCCGCTGTCCGGCGTCCAAGAGATAGCTGGCGACCATCGTGTCGAAAGGCGTGCCGGCCAATTCAATGCCGGCGTTGCGGAGCACAATGCGATCGTATTTCAGGTTTTGGCCAAGCTTGCCGATTGCCGGGTCTTCCAGTATCGGCCGCAAGGCATTAAGTGTCGCTTGGGAATCGAGCAACCGCGAGCCTTCCGGTCCAAGCAACGGAAGATAATACGCCTGATGCTCATTCCAGGAAAACGAAATTCCAACGATCTCGGCCCACCGTGGCCAGATATGCGTTGTCTCCGTATCGACCGAAATCTGCTTTTGCCGACGCATTTCGATCACGAGTGCCTCAAGGGCCTCGGGCGTGTCGATCGTGCTATAGGCCGGCTTGCTGGCCGGGGCCTCGCCCTCCGCCTGCTTCGTCGTGTCGCGGATTGCAGGCAGCCGCTCAGCAAGGCGACGGAAGCCGAATTCCTCGAACAGAGCGCGTGCCCGAGCGTGATCGCCGCCATCCGGCCGAGCCGATTTCCATGAAATCTCCACCGGCACGTGGGCGTCGAGCTTCACGAGCTGCCGGCTGAGCAGGGCCAGCTCGCGATATTTCTTGAGGTTCTCCTTCTTGGCCGCGCCGCTGACCTCGTCCACGTGCTCGAAAATATGCTCCAAGGTGCCATATTTTTCCAACAGGTCGCGGGCTGCCTTGGGGCCGATCAAAGGCACCCCGGGTACATTGTCGGTCGAATCGCCGACCAGGGCTTGATAGTCGACCACCTGCTTCGGTGCAACGCCCCACTCCTGCCGCAAGACCGTGCGATCGATGACCTCGTTCTTGCGGATGTTGTAGAGCTTGACGTGCTCGGTGATCAGTTGCCGACAGTCCTTGTCGCCGCTCACAATGAAACATCGCCCGCCCAGTTCGTCGGTCAGCCGGGCGACCGTGGCCACGATGTCGTCAGCCTCAAATCCAACATGGGCCAGCAGGGGAATGCCCAAAGCCCCGACCATGCGATGAACGAAGCCAATCTGCGGCACTAAATCCACATGCATGGCGGGGCGGCCAGCCTTGTACTGCTCGTAGAGCGCATGCCGAAATGTCTTGCCCGGCAGATCGAAGGCACAGAAAAGAAAATCGGGCTGTTTTGATTCGAGTAAATAAAGCAGATCCCGGGTAAAACCATAGACGGCATTGACCGGCTGGCCGCTGGGGCTGGTCATGTCCGGAATGGCATGAAAAACCTGGTGGATCAAGGAGTGGGCATCGACCACCCAGACCGTTTGACCGGCCAGACTTTCGGGCGGAGGCGATGGCATTCCGGCTTCCAGTACGTCAGGCTTTCCAGCCTGACCTACCAGGGCTTCCCTCGCTGAATCAGACGGATGTACGGAGACGAATGCAGCCCTAACGGGTTGCATCGATTCCAAGGCAGCCGGCCCGACCTTTGGCGAAAGGGTGGATTCCTCCGGCAAAATTTCCGGCTCTTGAGAATCGAAGAGTGATTTCTGACTTTTGTCGGTACGTTTGGCCATCGGGGCCTCAAGGGAGGTAAAGAGGAATTTTGAAGATTTCTGCCGTTACACAATTCTTTCGGAAATCAAATTCTATACTTTCGGGGGAAGCCGCGGAAAAAATGATTAGCCCCAAAAGTCCGTGCAAACCGCCGGAAACCTGACTCACAGATTCGCGAACAAGGATACCGGGAGTGTGGCGGTTTGTCCCGGAGGGACATTTGACAATAGCCCAGCGATTTATCGCTGGGTTGGAAAGGCGAGCGAACCCGAAGTCCCGGAAGGCTTCCTGCCGTGGCCGTAAGGCAACCCTTAGCCTACCCCGCCCAGTCCGCACACATAAGCTCTGCCTGCTCCAGCACCGTCCGCGTTGCCTCCTCCTGCAAGTCGGGCGGATAGCCGTACTTGCGGAGTATCCGCCGAACCATGACGCGAATCCTGGCGCGGGCACTTTCCCGCACCGTCCAGTCGATGGTCACACTTTTCCGGACCTGGGTCACCAACTCGGCCGCGATTACCTTCAGTTCGTCGCTGCCCATAGCCCTGACGGCACTCTCGTTCATCGCCAGGGCGTCGTAAAAGGCGATCTCGTCGTCGTTCAGCCCCAGGTCATTACCGCGATTTGCGGTTTCCCGCATCTCCTTGGCCAGTCGGATCAGTTCCTCAATGATCTCCTGTGTGGCGATAGCCCGGTTGTGGTAGGCGTTGAGCGTTTTTTTGAGCATCTCGGAAAACGCCCGCGACTGCACCAACTGCCGCTTGGCCCGCGCCTTGATCTCACCGCCCAACAGTTTTGCCAGCAGTTCCGCTGCCACGTTCTTATACTTCAGTCCGCGAACTTCCGCCAGGAACTCGTCCGACAAAACGGATATGTCCGGTTTCTTCAGTCCAGCCGCCGTGAAGACATCGATTACCTCGTCGGAGGCGATAATCGCCTTGGAGACAAGTTGCCTAACAGCGTGGTCCAGGTCGTCGCCGGTCATTCGCTCGCCGGAGGGCTTGGTCAATGCTGCCCGCACCGCCTGGAAGAACGATATGTCGTCACGGAGGCGGATTGCCGTATCGTGGGCTGCGCAAAGGGCGAAGGCTCGCGACAGGTCGGTCACGGCCCGGATGAACCGTGGCTTGCCATCCTCCTGCTGCAAGACATGCTCCTGACCGGGCGGAATCAGCCCCAACCGCTCGGCCGGCGTGCCTGTGATCCACGTGGCACGGCCATCCTGGCCGTGATCCTCCTGGCCTAATTTCATGGGCTGGAAGCCCATGCCACGGCCCTCCGTCCCGTAGAAACCGTGCATCATGCCGCAGCAAACCTCGTACTTCTCCAGCAACACGGCCACGGCTTCCTCGGTGTCGATGCTGGGTGTACCCTGGCCACCACTCTCGGTGTAGGTCGCCAAGGCTTGCTTCAACTGGTCGGCCAGCCCTAGGTAGTCTACCACCAACCCGCCCGGTTTATCGCGAAAGACCCGATTCACCCGTGCAATAGCCTGCATCAGCCCGTGCCCCCGCATCGGCTTGTCGATGTACATCGTGTGCAGGCAGGGGGCGTCGAAGCCGGTCAGCCACATATCGCGGACGATCACGATCCGGAACGGGTCGCCGGGAGTCTTGAACCGTACGGCCAGTTCCCTTCGCCGGGGCTTGTTACGGATATGCTGCTGCCATTCCGAGTTGTCCGACGCGCTGCCGGTCATCACGATCTTAATCTCGCCCTGCTCATCGTCCTCATTGTGCCATCGGGGCCGCAATTTGATGATCTCGTTGTAAAGGTCAACACAGATCCGCCGCGACATGCAGACAACCATCGCCTTGCCGTCCATTGCATCGAGCCGCCGCTCGTAGTGGTCCACCAGATCCCGAGCAATGAGCTTGATCCGCTTTGGGTCGCCCACCAACGCCTCCAGGGCCGCCCACTTCGTTTTGAGCTTCTCCTTGCGGTCGATCTCCTCGCCCTCGGTAATCTCCTCGAACTCGGCATCGACCTTGGGCAGTTCCGACTCGTTGAGGGCCAGCTTGGCAATCCGGCTCTCGTAGTAGATCGGCACCGTCGCGCCGTCCGCGACTGCCCGCTGGATGTCATAGACCGAGAGGTAATCGCCGAACACCGCCCGCGTGTTGGCGTCGTGCTTCTCGATCGGCGTGCCGGTGAAGCCAATAAACGAGGCATTCGGCAGGGCATCGCGGAGATTCCTGGCCAAGCCGTCGATCAGGTCATATTGGCTACGGTGGGCCTCGTCGGCAATGACGACGATGTTCCGCCGCAGGGAAAGCGGCTCCATCCGCCCGCCCTTCTCGTCGGGCATGAATTTCTGGATCGTGGTAAAGACCACGCCCCCGGAGGCCACCTGGAGCAGTTCGCGGAGGTGGGCCGTCGATTCAGCTTGCACCGGCTCTTGCCGCAGCAGTTTATGGCAGCGTTGGAACTGGCCGAAAAGCTGGTCGTCCAGGTCGTTGCGGTCGGTCAGGGCGACGATCGTAGGATTGTCCATCTCCGGGTGGAGAATGATCTGGCCAGCACAGAAGAGCATTGTGAGACTCTTGCCGGAACCCTGCGTGTGCCAGACCACGCCGCAGCGACGGTCGCCGGTCGGCCGTGATGCCTCGACGATAGCGTCCATCGCCTTCTGCACGGCATGGAACTGGTGGTAGCCTGCCAGGATCTTGTAGACCTGCCCCCGGTCCTTGTCTTCCTCGAAGGCGACGAAGAACCGCAGCAGCTTCAACAGCCGCTCCTTATCGAACACGCCGCGAATAAGCACTTCCAATTCCAGGATCGATGTGGCACGGCCATCCTGGCCGTGTTCTTTCTCATCCGCGGGCTGGAAGCCCGTGCCATGGCCATCTTGGCCGCGTTCTTTCTCATTCGCGGGCTGGAAGCCCGTGCCACGGCCATCCTGGCCGTGTTCTTTCTCATTCACGGGCTGGAAGCCCGTGCCACGGCCATCCTGGCCGCTTTCTTTCTCATTCACGGGCTGGAAGCCCGTGCCACGGCCATCCTGGCCGCTTTCTTTCTCATCCGCGGGCTGGAAGCCCGTGCCACGGCCATCAACGATTGCCAGGATGTCCGGCGCAAAGCCAACCCACTTCCAATTCTTCAGCCCGGCTGCCGTGGGATTGGATAATACGTATTCCACGGAATGGATTAGATCGTCCTCGTCGCGGATCAGATGATCATAGGGTTCAGGCTGCCAAAACATCCCCTTCCTATGCAACAACCGGTTGGCCTCGTTAGCCGTGTATGATTTCCAGGAATGCACGATCTGGTGCAACTTGTGAACGCCGATCGGCTTGAAAACAACATGGACGTGATTGGGCATAACGCACCAGGCAATCAACCGATAACGGTCGCCCTCGAAATGCTTCAATGAGTTTTCGACCAACGTGGCAATCTCTGGTCGCTGCATCCAGCACTTGCCGTGGCCCGCATCAAGATACTTTTCAACCTTGTCCGAGAACAATGCCTGAAGCCGCTTGCTCTCCGCAGGGCTGATCTCCCGCCCTGCCTGTTCGGCGCGGCGGATAATTTCTTCCCTCTCATGTTTCCATGCTGCAACCACGTCCTGCGGAAGCGTGTCCCCAAGACGGAAGTTGACGGCGTAGACACCTCCTTCCCGAGTCCAATGCGGCAAATAAGACCCCTGTCGAATCCGTACCAAACCCTCCGTGGCACGGCCATCTTGGCCGCATTCTTTCTCATCCGCGGGCTGGAAGCCCGTGGCACGGCCATCTTGGCCGCGTTCTTTCTCATCCGCGGGCTGGAAGCCCGTGGCACGGCCATCTTGGCCGCTTTCTTTCTCATCCGCGGGCTGGAAGCCCGTGGCACGGCCATCTTGGCCGCATTCTTTCTCATTCCCGGGCTGGAAGCCCGTGGCACGGCCATCTTGGCCGCATTCTTTCTCATTCCCGGGCTGGAAGCCCGTGCCACGGCAATCTTGGCCGCGTTCTTTCTCATTCCCGGGCTGGAAGCCCGTGCCACGGCCATCTTGGCCGCTTTCTTTCTCATCCGCGGGCTGGAAGCCCGTGCCACGATCGTCCCGCCAGACCTTGAACCACTCCTTGTTGCCCGTCAGCGAGCCGATCCGGGCTTGCAGCCCGTCCGAGACGATCAGCATCTCGTTGTAGTGGAAGAGGGAGGGGATTTCCTGCTTGTAGGTCTGCAACTGCTTCCAGGCTTCCCAGATCGTGGCGTTCTCGTCGGCCGCGTTTTTCAGTTCGATGACGCCCAGCGGCAGCCCGTTGATAAAGACCACGATGTCAGCCCGGCGGTTCCGCTGGCCCTCAATGACCGTGAACTGATTGACCGCCAGCCAGTCGTTGTTGGCCAGGTTGTCGTAGTCGATGAGTTGAACCCGATCTCCCGCAATCGAGCCATCCTTGCGGCGGTACTCGACCTCCACGCCATCGCGCAGCATCCAGTGGAAAATCTGGTTGGCCCCAACAAGCGATGGCGAGTCGAGGAGGAGGACTTTGCGAAGTGCCTCCTCGCGGGCTTCCTGGGGGATGTCGGGGTTAATCCGGTCAATGGCGTCGCGAAGTCGGCCAACGAGAACCACATCCGCGAAGGAGTCCCGCTCGGCGGCCGGTTCGCCGGGGGCGATGGTCGGGCCGTGGCCGATCCCGTATCCGAGTTCCTCAAACCAGGACAGGGCGGCTTCTTCGACGGTGGATTCATTAAATCCGGGGGATGGCATGGCAATCGCCTAAATAAATAACTTTTGACGACGTAAAGGGTTACGATAATCGCATAGAGCCTGGCCGGCCTTTCGCTTAAATACTTTGCAAGGTTTAGCTGCGGCAGTCCAAGGGACTGCATTTTCGGTTGTCGATCATCGCGGTGACCGGCAAATCTGCTTGTCGATCACATAATGCGTTTTATGATCGACAAAGTCGGTTGTCGATCATTCGTGGGCATCAAAATACCCGCTGGCCTTCGGTGATTCTTCCCAACTATCAATTTGCTCCATCAAACCATAAACCACCCAAAAGTGGTTGTTATCGCGACATTCTGTCGCGATAAATGTCGCGATAACACCCACCTTTGGGTAGGGCTTGAATGTTTCTTGACTTGTGTGTGGCAAGATTCTCTGGCAGACGGACGCCACCGTGGCACGGGCATCTTGCCCGTGTCGAATTCCACGGGCTGGAAGCCCGTGCCACGCGCTTGCCAGAAAATCTTGCCACACACCTTGACTTTAGGCTCTTGACTTTAGCCCCATCCTAGCCGACACTTCTGTTGGAGGCTCGGCCTGACCGGGAGCCCTTTGTGGCAGCCGGGATGGATTTTGCCTCCTTTTTATTTCTTGTCGCACTTCGTCCATAAACAACAACCAACTCATCGCGTTGCCGCCTTAATGCTCTTTGGGACAGAACCTGCGAGGATCTCGCCGGAAAGGAGTTTGGGGAGGAGGGTGTCGCGCAGGGCAGCAAGAACGCCAGATTGGGTTTTGTTTGTTTTGATATGGGCGTCAGTTCTTGTGATAAGCCATTGGTAGGCGTCCTGGATTGTTCGTGGGGGAAGAACAATCGGGAGGTAGCTTACCGAATCAAAAGTGATTTGCGGAAATGTCCCGGATCGCGACTCAGCTTGGATTTGAAATTCAGTCAGCGTTTCAGTGCTAGTCAGGATGCGATATAGCAAGCGGGAATGAATCTCGGACGAACCGCGAATCACCATGAACTTGGTTGAGACGACGTATTCGCTGGCATCGAAGTCCACATATGCGAACCGCTTGTTGGCTGGCCGAATCTCGCTAAGAAGGATATTATCTGGGGCGATCGCCTTCTTTGCCTGGCCCGGTAAGCCGGTTGGGTCGCTTCGATTGCTGTGAAGGAAATCACCGTCCAGAACGTCTCCGGTGTTGACGAACACAACATCAACATTGCTGCTGAAGTCAAAAGTGTTTGAGACATTCTGTGCAACCTGGCCAAGTGTCGTGACCTTCCACCCCTTCGGTATCGGCCCCAACTCCGACTCCTCGAACTCATCAGGAAACAACTTCGCCGTAGCCGCATCCATGCCTTCGGGCTTCCGACCATCCATCTTGGCTCGCACGGGGTCAAAGTCCACGAACCAATTCTTGAAGATCGCCCGCGCCATCGCCTCCAGCGTCTCATTGATCCGCCGGTTCAGTTCGATCTTGTCGTCCAGCGTGCCGAGGATGTGGGCAATGGCTTTTTGAACAGTGAGGGGCGGGAGGATCAGCGGCGTGTTGCGTAGAATGCCGAGATTCGTATGGGGCACGCCGGTCTGGATCGAGTTCTGTCGAATGTAAGCCTGCTGCTCGGCGCTGGTGAAAACGTAATAGAGAAACATAGCGTCGGCCTTCTCGGCATCGACAGTTAGTTTCATCTGACTCTGTGAAATCAGGTATCGGACTGCGCCCATCTTCGGAACCAATGCCACTTGGCCAAGAGTCCCCCGCTGCGTGAAAACGAGATCCCCACGCGCGGCGCAGTTGGAAACAAGCGAGTCGGCTTTCTCAGGCGTCACGTATACAAAATCGCCATCGACCCATCTACCGTGGCCCAAGTTCGTACCTCGAATGACTGGAACTCCGCTCGGCACGTAGTCGCGTGAAACCAAATCTGAACCGAATGGTCCACCAACGAGCGCATTACGGCTTGTAGCCGCAACGTCACCGACGATGCAATCGGTTATTGTTTCACGCGCCATAGCCCAAGCCCTCCAGTTTCGAGCGAATTGCCTTTTCTAGCTTCCTTGACTCCGCAAACTGTTCGTTCAACCAGCGTATTGCTATCGCGTTCCTGCGTGCCGTTGTCTTCTCAACCATGACTTTTCCCTTGCAGTTCGATGTCTCCGGGGTCAACGGGAGCCAGGAATCCTGGGTGGACATTCCATTGTTGTCCGTCGTGGGTGGCAATGCTGGCGGTTTTCTTGTTGAGTCGGATGATGACGCCAACCGTCCGCTCGCCGGATGTGCTCTGAAAGCTCACCCGGTCGCCCACGTTGAAGCGGGCCAGCATGGTCGTACTACGGGCCTGGCCGATGAGCTTGAGCCGATCGACAATCAGGCGGTTAAGGAAACGGAGATCCTCTTCGCTCATCCGCCGGATGGCCTCTGCCGCTGCCGCTCGGTCCACCAGTTCCCACTTCTCACCCGCCATAGCCCAAGCCCCCCAGGTTCGAGCGAATTGCCTTTTCGAGCTTTCGCGACTCCGCGAACTGCTCGGTCAAAGTACCCACCAGCCGCTGCATCTTCTCGCCAAACGGTTCGCCATCGTCTTCCACGTCTTCGGCCCCGACATAGCGGCCTGGTGTGAGGACGTGGCCATGCTGCTGGATCTCTTCAAGTTTGGCCGACTTGCAGAAGCCGGAAATATCCTTGTACTTCTTCTTGCAGTCCTTATCGCCACGCCAAGCATGGTACGTATCGGCAACCCGCTGGATTTCCTCGTCGGTCAGTTCCCGATGTACGCGGTCGATCAGGACACCCAACTTGCGGGCGTCGATAAAAAGCGTCTCACCTCGCCGATCCCGGAACCGACCGTTCTTCCTATTGCGGGCGATGAACCAGAGGCAGACGGGGATCTGTGTGGTGTAGAATAACTGACCGGGCATGGCTACCATGCAGTCAACGAGATCGGCCTCAACAATGGCCTTGCGGATCTCGCCCTCGCCCGACTGGCCGGAACTCATCGAGCCGTTTGCCAGCACAAACCCAGCATAGCCGCTGGGAGCCAAGTGGTGAATGAAATGCTGAACCCAGGCATAATTGGCGTTTCCCTTCGGTGGAATGCCATACTTCCAACGCACGTCCTCTTCGTTGCGAAACCAGTCAGAGTCGTTGAACGGCGGATTCGCCAGAATGTAATCGGCCTTCAGGTCTTTGTGCAGATCGCGGCGGAAGGTGTCGGCATTCTCTGCCCCAAGGTCGCCCTCAATACCGCGAATGGCGAGGTTCATCAGTGCCAATTTGCGAGTTGTAGGATTGGATTCCTGGCCGTAGATTGCAATGTCGCCAATTCGCCCACCGTGGGCCTCAATGAACTTCTCGCTTTGGACAAACATGCCAGCGGAACCGTAGCAGGGGTCATAGACCCGGCCCTTGTACGGGGCCAGCATCTCAACCAGCAGGCGGTCAATACAACGGGGCGTCCAGAATTGACCACCTCTTTTGCCCTCGGCACTGGCGAACTGGGAGAGGAAGTATTCATAGACCCGGCCCAAAATGTCTTTGGAACGGTCCTCCTTGCTCCCCAGGCCGATGGTGGCGATGAGGTCGATCAGTTCGCCCAATCGCTGCTTGTCCAGCGACGGCCGGGCGAAGTCTTTGGGCAAAACACCCTTGAGCCGGGGATTGTCTCGCTCGATGGCAACCATCGCGTCGTCCACGATCTTCCCGATAGTCGGCTGCTTGGCCTTGCCTTGCAGGTGCGCCCAGCGGGCTTCCTTCGGCACCCAGAAGACATTCTCGGCACGGTATTCGTCGGCATCTTCGGGGTCAGCTCCCTCTCCTTTGGCAGCCAGAAGCCGCTGGTGCATCTCCTCGAAGGAGTCGGATATGTACTTGAGGAAGATCAGCCCCAGGACGACGTGCTTGTACTCTGCCGCGTCCATGTTGTTGCGCATCTTGTCGGCCGCCAGCCAGAGTTTGGCCTCGAACCCCAGATTTGCCCCGTTGCCGTTGGATTTGCTCGCACGAGCGGAGGATGCCTTCTTGGCTGCCAAAAGAAACTACCTTTCTTTTTGGGCCGGCCGGCGGGCCGCCGTGGAAAGGGTAAGACACAGCAGCCCACCGACTCGATTTCATCCCAGTTGCGTTGCAACCGCGACTGGAAACCCAAGCAGAAAGTCTACCACCGTGGGAGGGATTGTTCAACGGGTGGCGAGAAAACGGGGGCGAGAAGTGCAGGCCGATAGTCCGCCGTAACCGCGATCAACACCGGGGCCAGGAAATCAAGTGACCGGTGGATCCGATGCTCAGGGGAATTTATGCCCCTTTTCCGCCGAAGGCGGTATTAGGCCCGTGCTTTAGCACGGGTTACACGACCAAAACCTCCCATTCCCCCCGCGTCCCGACCGCCTACGGCGGTCGGGACGCGGGGGCGGTCGATCACGGTCATTCCAAAACCCGCCCTAAAGGGCGGGCCTAGTACCGGCTGCGCCGGGAATGACCATAAATGGCCATGAAGACGCGACTCGTAGGCTTCACCGCGCAACTCCACCGTTCTTGCGGGGAGTCGTCGAATTGTCCAGTCCCATCCCACGGAGCCGCGGCCTACATTACCTGCCCTTAGAGCCAGGTCGCAAGTTGGCTAGTACTGAGTCCCATCCCACGGAGCCGCGGCCTACATTGCCTGCCCTTAGAGCCAGGTCGCAAGTTGGCTAGTACTGAGTCCCATCCCACGGTGTCGCGGCCTACATCGCCTGCCCGCGTTGCCCCCTCGGCCCGGGCATTGATGGGCCAGGCGAGACGTTGGAATATGGTGCAGTGGCTTGGCCGGGCATCGCCTGCGGTCCTGCCTGCCAGGCCCCAGCACCAATAGGCCCGGCACCGGCAGGCCCGGCACCGGCAGGCCCCTGGCCGGAAGACATCGGGCCGTAGCCATTTGACTGGCGGTTCAGGCCGTAAGGGTTCTGCCAGGAATCAAACGGCTGTGTCCAGGGGCCTTGCGGATTACCCCAGGGTCCGAAAGGTGTCGCTCCGGCGCGGTAGGGACGTTCCCACTCGCCATAGGGCCGGATCGCCGTGCCCGCGCCCCAGGTTTGCACGAGGTTTAAGTGATCGGCGCCAAGCTGGATAAGCTGATGCCGGTAGCCGCTTTCCTGATAGGTCGGATCGTTAGGCACGATCGACGGCCGTTCCGGCTCGTATTGGGCCACGCGCTGGCCGGTAACCGGCGAATGCGTGTAATAACCGGGGCGAAAGATCCAACTTACGTCGCTGGCCTGGGCCGCGGAAACAACGAAGCTACTCAGAACGAAGAAAATCGCGTGGTGCAGTCTCATGGTGGTGTAGTTTGAGTGCGCCGCTGAACAGAAAGTTCTGTCAGGGGCCTCAGAGGTTATTGGGCCTTTCGACCATTAACTCGTCCGTGTCCGGGTCGTAAACGTAGCGGTGTCCTGCCGGCAACGTGGGTAATTGAAGATGGTTTTCCTTGATGATTCGATCCATGAACTCCTGATGCGTCTTCGGAAAGTGTTCCTCGCTCGCCTTGTAGAGATCCAGTGCCTTTCGTATCTGGCCCAAAACAATCTGTTCCCTGACGGTCCACATAGTCTTGACCGGCATGGTGATCATGTCGCCACCATAGCCGCGACCTTTCTCGCCCATGCCCACGGCCGCCTTCTCACGCACCGTGCCGGGTTTCATCTCGGCCGTGGTTTTCTCGGGCGTCTTCTGATTTTCAGGGGCATTTTTTTCCGTAGCATTCGGCTCCACCGCCTTGTTTACGGCAGGAACGTCGGGCTTCGGACCGCTCGGAATCGGCCCTTCCAGACCGCAGCCGGTCGTAAACATCAGGCAGACGGGCAGAAAGAAAATCTTCATGGGCTTTCTCCTCCGTGGCTTTCCGGCGGTGGGGAGAGGCGAATCGGCCATTTCTCCATCTCCGTCAGAACGGTTTGTTTGGTCATGTTGAAGTCCAGCGGTGTGATCGTGATCCGGCCCTGGGCGATTGCGGAGAGGTCGGTCTCATGTTCGGCGAGCAGCGGAGCCTGACCGCTTTTGAGCCAATAATACGGACGGCCAAACGGGTCTTGGCGCTTCTCAAAGCGGTCGCCGTAACGGGTTACGTTCATCGGCACGACCTGAAGGTGCGGCTCGCCGGAAAGGGCCGCCGTGGGGATGTTGATGTTGTAAAGCTCGGGTTCCGGTCCCTTGGCGGCCAGAATTTGCTCGATGATCCGGCGGGTCAGGCAGGCAGCTTTTTCAAACTGGAAATGCTGTTCGTATTGCAGCGAAACCGCGATGCTGGTGATGCCAAAAAACGCGCCTTCGATGGCTGCGGCCACCGTGCCGGAGTAAAGGATATTGATGCCCGCGTTCAGGCCGGCGTTGATTCCGCTGACCACCAAATCGGGCGGCTGCGGACAGAACTCCGCCACGCCGATTTTCACACAATCGGCCGGGCTGCCTTCGACGGCCCAACCCCAACGCTCATCGCTCCCCCCTGCCATCCGCTCGTTCTGGAAGACCTCCTTCACAATCAGGGGGGTCAAATAGGTGATCGCATGGCCGACGCCGCTTTGTTCGGTGGCCGGTGCAACGACGCAAACCTCACCCAACTTTGCCAGTTCCCTTTGCAGGGCAGCCAGTCCGGGGGCGTAAATGCCATCGTCGTTGGTCAAAAGGATAAGACTCAGTTTCCATGCTCCCCCCACCCTTACGGTGAGAAATGCGAACTGACCGGCGGGAACCACGATGAGCTAAATGAGTGCCGCCGCGTTGTTCAGGAAGAGATTCGATCCACAAAGCTCAGTTTCCATCATAATTGGGAGCCTCCCCAATTGCAATGATGCGATGCTAACTCCTAACTTCCTAACTTCTCGTTTGGATTGTTTCCAGTTGCAATTTGCAAGGCATCGGTTAGAATGAAGGGTTCGTGTCTCTTTCCACTAGAAAAACACCATTTAATAAACTGAGGTGCTTCGGGCAATCCGCTTGGAATGTCGGAGCATAGTGTATTGCGAGTATTCGACGGGTTCTGGAATTGACCGCAAGAACCAACGGATGCGTGAGGTTGAGCGAGTGGTAGGTTGGATTCTTATTCTGTTTCGGTGGCTAATTGCGATGCCAGATCGCGCCGCGCGGATCCTGGAAACAGGACGAACCGTCGTGGCCGGCATGGTTGTCGTTGATTGGGCTGTCGCACAATGGGGCTGGCGACTACGTGAACGTGGGTCGCTTGTCCAAGAATTGCCGCATCTCCTCAGCATCCCTTGGATGACGTACTGTCTTGGGCAAGGATGGATCAGCGCGCCGCCGGGGCTTATGCCTGCCCTGGTATCACGGGCATCTGCCCTGCCATCACGGGAATCATCCCGGGGGGTTCAGGGGGCTGCTTTTTGCGGCGCGACGAGTTTCATCCTTAATGACCACTTCTTGTCTTGCTTTGAGTGCGCGCGGGGTTTCAAGGCCCTGCCCTCGGGGCATTGGGTCACTCAACCAACCTCTCGATGCTCGCATGCGCCGCCGGTCTCTAGCCGGCGGTCCGTACCATGGGCTGGTCCGCATGTCGGCAGCCGTATTGTCGGGCTATGACTTCGCAGTGCGCTGTTTGCCAAGCACTCTGGAACTGAAAACTGAGAGGTAGGGTCATGCCGCTTACGGGGCAAGTTGTCACCATCATCATCATCTTTACGGCTGTTGCAGCCTTCGGGATGGCTTTCGTTCTGATCAAGATATTCGATCGCCTGCGGCGGAAGGACGCCGAACACGAGGCTGCCGAGATCGTCGCCAAGGCCAAGCAGGATGCCGATAACGGCCGTCGCGAGGGCGAACTGCAAATCAAGGAGTTGGTGCTCAAGCAGCAGGGAGAAAGCGAAAAGGAGCTGCGTAAGATCCGGGGCGAACTCCACGAACGCGAACGCATCCTCGATAAACGCCAGGATGCCCTGGAAGAGCAGGCCGAACAGCTTCGCAAGCAAGAAAAAATCGTCGAGGCCACCCAGCGCAAGCTCACCGAGAAGATCCAGGAAACCAACCATCGTAAAGACGAACTGTCAAAAATTTACGACTTGCAACGGCAGACACTTCACGAGCTGAGCGGTCTGAGCAAGGCCGAGGCCACGCGGCGATTGTTGGAAATCCTCGACGCGCAACTCCAGCAAGAGACCGGGGCCGTGATCCTTCGCCATGACAAGAAGTTGGCCGAGACCTGTGAGCAGAAGTCTCGCGAAATCATCATCATGTCGCTCCAGCGTTATGCGGCCGCCCATACCTCCGAGTCGACGACCAGCACGGTCGGTATTCCCAACGACGAAATGAAGGGGCGAATCATCGGCCGCGAAGGTCGCAACATCCGCGCCTTTGAAAAGGCAACCGGCGTCGACGTGATCATCGACGACACGCCGGGCGTGGTCATCGTCAGCGGCTTTGACATGGTCCGCCGGGAAGTCGCCCGACTGGCCCTGAACAAGCTCATCGAGGATGGCCGCATTCACCCGGCGCGGATCGAGGAGATTGTCATCGCAACTCAAAAGGAGTTGGAAAAGCACGTCCTGAAGCTTGGTGAAGATGCCTGCCAAGAACTGGGCATCCACGGCTTGCATGAACGGCTGATCGACCTCTTGGGCCGGTTGCACTTCCGCACCAGCTACAGCCAGAACGTGCTGCGGCACAGCATTGAAGTGGCATTCATCGCCGGCATGATGGCCGAGGAAGTCGGCCTGGACGGTGCCTTGGCTCGACGTTGCGGCCTGCTGCACGATATTGGCAAGGCGGCCGACCACGAGGCCGAGGGCGGTCACCCCAAGATCGGTGCCGACTTGTTGAAACGCTACGGCGAGCGGCCCGAAGTGGTCCATGCCGCTTGCAGTCATCACGACGACCTGCGGATATGCAATCCTTATACCGTACTCGTGGCTGCGGCCGACGCTTGCAGTGCTGCACGGCCTGGTGCTCGCCGCGAGAGTCTCGAGCGTTACGTCAAACGGATGGAAGAACTCGAGCGGATCGCCGGCAGCTTCAATGGTGTCGAGCAGGCTTATGCCATTCAGGCCGGCCGTGAACTCCGCGTGTTGGTCAATTCCAGGGAAACGACCGACGAAGTCGCTGCCAAAATCTGCCATGACATCGTTCAGGCATTCGAGAAGCAACTGACATACCCGGGGGAGATTAAGGTCACCGTTGTGCGCGAGAGCAGGCACGTTGAAGTGGCTAGGTAAATGACGAATGACGAATGACGAATGACGAATGACGAATGACGAATGACGAATGA